>CAJFNV010000026.1 GCA_904395805.1 Candidatus Gallispira edinburgensis
GCTCGCCCGCAATCAGCCTCCTTTGTAAAGGAGGGGGACCGCGTCAGCGGTGGAGGATTTTTATCCTAGCTGTTAAATTCCAATTTAAATCACTAACTAAGGCTCCCTTCTAAGGGAGCTGTCCGAAGGACTGAGGGTTTTCACTCCTCATTCCTAACTCTGCTAAATTCCAATTCAGCCCGGCATTATCTTCTAAAACAACATATAAAGACTCAAAACAATTAAAAAATATTTTATGCATGTTTATTTAAACAACCTGCTTTCCCTTCCACTTGCCGCTTCTGTATCTTGTAATAAAGCACACAGCTCTGACGCACCAGTCCATGATCATAGCTACCCATACACCAAATACACCAAGACCCATATACTTGCCTATAACATAACTGAATATAACTCTGCATATCCACATAGACACAATTGATGTGATCATACTAAACTTTACATCCCCTGCAGCCCTGAATACACAAGGCAGAGTAAAGGCAAGAGGCCAGATAACCATAGCACATGTACCATGAAGCATAAGTATATGAGTTGCAGCCGCAGCTGCCATATCAGACAAGTTATATGCCCTCAGAATAAGAGGTAAAAGAGCATAAGTAATGCCTACAGTAATAAATGTGCCCACATAAGCAAAAATATGAAGCTTTTTTGTATAATACTTTACCTGCTCATAATCTCCTGCACCGATACATCTTGAAATAACCGTGATCATAGCAAGGTTTGTAGCAACTCCCGTCAGTGTCTGAAAACTTGCAACAGTATTGCTTATTGCATTTGCGGCTATAGCATATGTACCAAATGTTGAAACCAGACTTAAAACAAGTATTTTACCAAGCTGGAACATACTGTTTTCCATACCGTTAGGTATACCTATGTAAAGTATTCTCTTTACCATACTCCACTTTATCCTGTACTTAAAAGATTTTTTAATGTGGAGAGGCAGATTCTGATTACATGCAAGGCATATAATTACAATACCTGCAAACATTCTTGAAACAAGTGTAGGTATAGCAACACCTTCGGTACCCCGGTTAAATCCATATACCAATATAGCATTACCTGCAACATTTATAGCATTCATCATTATTGATATTTTCATTGACACCTTGGAATTACCCATAGAGCGGAATATAGCCGCACCGCAGTTATAAAGAGCAAGGAATGGTATGGATGCAGTTACAATAAGGAGATATGTATTTGCGTGCATTTCAACATCAGCCTCGATCTGACCGAAAACACCATTCAGAATTAAATTTCTGCACATATACACAATAACCATTATTACAACAGACATAAGTGTCACAAACCACACAAGCTGATTTGAAGCCTCACAGGCATTTTTCTCATCCTTAAGTCCCAGATACTGACCTGCAACAACGGCACCGCCTGTAGCAAGGGCAGAAAACACTTGTATCAAAAGCACAAAACAGCTGTCCACAAGTGAAACTCCTGAAACAGCCGCTTCACCTACGGAAGCAACCATTATTGAATCCGCCAGACCCACAAGTATCGACAGCATCTGCTCAACAATAAGGGGTATCAGCAGTGTTATTAAGTCCTTCCCTGAAAATAAATAATTGCTTGTATCTCTCTTTTCTCTCATATAATCACTCCCAAAGGAGTATTATACTAGCTTTACATTGATTTTACAACATATATTTTTATACTTTACATAAAAAACACAGTTAAATTACTCACTTTCAATGTCCCTGACCTTTTCTTCCATAGTATCCGAAAATTTATCAAATGCAGGAATATAACTTTCTATTATTCTGTCAATTACTTCTTCTATAGCATCTTCATTGTAAATATGCACAGACACATTCCTGTCCTTAAGCATGTTAAGCCATTCCTTTTCTTCATCAATCATTCCAAAGCGAAAACCCAGCTTAACAATTTCACGGGGTGAACCATTTTCAGCCTCTGCCACACCGCTTGCTCTTAGTACGGCTTGAAGCACTTTCCACGCAAGCTCAAATGTAATATAAAATTGCCATATTACTCCCCTGCGGTATATTTCATCATATCTTGTAACATCATAATCAACTGTTTTCAATACTTTTAAACGCTTTTTAAAGTTATTAAACTTTTTCATCTCTTATAAAAATCAATCAATTCCTTAAAGCTTTCAAGGGAATTTTCAACAACAGCCTTGTCCACACAATAAGCTATTCTGAAATATCCGGGGCAGGCAAAGTTAGAGCCGGGCACAACAATAAGTCTGAACTCCTTAGCCTTTTCACAGAACTCCTTGTCATCGGCTATAGGGCACTTTGGAAACATATAAAAAGTTCCCTTTGGCTCAACGCACTCATAACCCATTTCAGTAAGAGCCTTATATAATATATTTTTGTTTTCTTCATATACGGATAAATCGGAAGTATTTCCAATTACTTTCTTAATTACCTTCTGCATTAAAGTCGGAGCATTTACAAAGCCAAGTATTCTGTTTGCAACAACCATAGCGCCTATAACCTCATCAAAGTCATCAAGCTCACTTGGCACAACCAGATAACCTATTCTCTCTCCGGGAAGAGAAAGGCTCTTTGAATAAGAATACCCTACTATGGTATTTCTGTAATACTTTGTTACATAGGGTATTTCAAGTCCGTTAAATGCAATTTCCCTGTAAGGCTCATCGCTGAAAAGATAAATTGAAGTACCGAATTCAGCCTGCTTTCTTTCAAGTATCTCAGCCATTTTCTTAATATCATCTTCGGTATACACGGCACCTGTAGGATTGTTAGGAGTATTTATGATCACGCACTTTGTTTTAACTGTGATTTTCCTTTCAAAATCTTCAAAATTGATTGCAAATCTTTCAAGGTCGGCATCAACCATTACCTTTACACCGTCAAAATTGCTTATATAATTATCATACTCTCCGAAATAAGGAGCAATAACAATAACCTCATCTCCGGGATTTATTATAGCTTTCAAAGCTACATTAAGTCCCCCGGCCGCACCTACAGTCATAATAATATTGCCTGCACTAAGATTTGTGCCAAAAGCCTTGTTTGTATAGTCGGCAACAGCCTGTCTTACATCCTCATATCCTGCATTGTTAGTATAGCCGTGAAGCTCCATTTCAGGCTCATTGTTTACTATGTCAATGATAGCCTCCTTAACACTTACAGGTGGCACTATTGAAGGATTGCCAAGTGAAAAGTCATATATATTTTCCTTTCCGTACTTAGCCGCCATAATTTTTCCTTCCTCAAACATAGCTCTTATGGCAGAGCCGTTTTTAACAAGTTCCTTCATTTTTTCTGAAATCATTTTACATCCTCCGTTCATTAATTAATTTTATTCTCAATCAGAAGCTTATAAAGAGTAGGTTCAATATTATACTCCTTAATAATTCTTTCAAGGTCATACAGAAGCTTTTTATCTGCTTTTCTTCCTGTTTTAACAGACCTTATCATAATATTTTTGGGAGTATGCTCCATATCTATAAACTCCATTACCTGAACTCTGTAGCCCATTATTTCAATAATTCTTGCCCTTATGGAATCTGTAAGAAGGGCAGCAAATCTTTCCTTTATTATACCATGATCAAGCATGATATTCATACTTTCATTTTTCATCTGATGGAAAAGCTCATGCTGGCAGCAAGGTACATTCATCATGACCCTGCAGCCCCAGCGTATACCGTGATATATTGCATAATCAGTTGCAGTATCACAGGCATGGAGAGTTATTATCATAGCAATTCTTTCATCGGTATTTTCAATATCAGCAATATCCTGACAATAAAATTTAAGATTTTTAAAGCCAAACTTTTCACTGAGACTGTTGCAGTATTCCACAACATCCTTCTTCAGATCATATCCTCTTATTTCAACATTTTTATTGTGAATTATGTTAAAATAGTGATACATTGCAAATGTCAGATAGCTTTTGCCGCAGCCCATATCCACAATTACAGAATTTTCGGGAATTTCCCTTTCAATATCCTTAAGCATTTCAAGGAATTTGTTGATTTGTCTGAATTTTTTCTGCCTGTGTTTAAGAACAACACCGTTTTTGTCCATAAGTCCAAGCTGATACATCCAGTCTACATATTCCCCTTCGCCTATTATGTAATTTTTGACCTTGTTATGCTCCTTAGGCGTCATTACTGCATTTATATTTTCCTTGACACCTGTCAGTGTAAACTGCCTTTTCTTATTCATAAGTATAGTACAATACCTGTTTGCGGTTATATTACACTGCTTAAAATTATCCTCCATAGCATCGGTAATTTCATCAAATATACTTTCAGGCTCCACATTCCTGTGTATGACCTTCTGCCCTATATATTCAGAGATCTGGTACTTAAGCTCACCCTTTATATTAACAGGAGATATTTTAATTTTAAAAGCCTTATCCTCTGTTTTTTTCAGAGGATTGCTTATGCTCATACCTTCTATTTCGTTTTTATTTATAATATTTTCAAGCTGTTTTTTAAGCTCCCTTTTATCCAACATAAATTATTCCTCACACATTCTGATACAGCCTCTTACATCAGTATCTATAAGTACAATATCAACCCCGACCTTAACAACATTGCACCAGTTTATACAGTACTCTTTCTTTTTACCGAAAAAAGAAAAAAATCCCTTTACGGCAGGCACAATAAGAGTACACACATTCCCCGATTTACAGTCAACACATACATCGGTAATTCTGCCTATCCTGCCGCCGTCTTTTACATTTATTACTTCCTTGCCTATAATCCTTGATAAACCGCCTTCACTCATATAAATCACCCATATTTTATATGTTCTATTATATGACAGTAAAGGGCATTTAAACAATCAAATTTTCAATTCTATTATTTTATATAAATGATGAGTTAGGAGTTATAGTTACTCAAACACAACCACGATAACTTATCAATTAAATTCCAAATTACCGCACCAATACACTAACAACCCAACCATTTGTAGGGGCGAGCATTGCTCGCCCGCAAATAGCCTCCCTTGCCTAAAGGGCTGGTCGCATTGCTACGCAATGCTGCTCGCCCAAGCAACCAGGGAGGGGGACCAACGCAGTTGGTGGAGGGATATTGAACTGTAACTATTGAGCAAATGCTTGCATTTGCGGGGTATTGATTTTTCTGAAATTGACAGTATTGTTTGACTGAGGGATTCAACTCATCACTCATAACTCCTCACTCCCTTACCTCCACACTCTCTTAATCCAGTTACAGAAAAGCCCGAACCACTGTTCAGTCCCCTCAACACCCTCTGCCAGGTCAAGTCCGTGCTTTCCCTCAGGAAAGATATGCATTTCAAAAGGGCAGCCCTTTTCCTTCATAGCCATTCCCATTTCAAGAGAATTTCTGCAGTCTACGCTTTTATCCTCAAATGTATGCCATATAAAAGTCGGGGGCATATCATCTCTCACAGCCTTTTCACCTGAAAGCTTTTCCTTAAGCTCATCACTGTCACCGCATAAATTTTCACCTGAACGTGCATGTGAAATTTCCCTTGAAACACTTACCACGGGATAACACATGCAAAGAGCATCAGGTCTTGCAGAAACGCCATCTGCCTCATCCACAGGTTCATATTCAAACCCGTCATAATTTTCCGCAGTAATGCAGGCAAGATGTCCCCCTGCACTGAAACCCATTATACCTATCCTGTTTTCGTCTATATTGTACTTTCCGGCATTGTACCTTATGTATCTCATTGCCCTTTTAGCATCCCATAAGTATATAGGGTGGCTGTAAGGTGCGACCCTGTAATAGAGCACAAAGGCACTTATACCCTGCTCATTAAGCTTCTTTGCCACATTTGCACCCTCATGGTCAGAAAGGTGGTCATATCCCCCTCCCGGCAAGATAAGAAAACAACTGTGCTTTTTACCGTCATTTATAACAAACTCTTCAAGCTCAGGCTTATTTAAATTTGTGCCATTGTCATACTCAGCTTTATACCCCAAAGGTTTTCCATTCCATATATTTATCATATTCCCACCTGCTTTGTAATTATTTCACAACCGTCCTCGGTTACAAGCACAGTATGCTCCCACTGTGCAGAAAGACTGCCGTCAGCAGTAGTCACTGTCCAGCCGTCAGTTCTTGACACATTGCAGTCCCATGTGCCTGCATTTATCATAGGCTCTACAGTAAACATCATTCCCGGCACCATTATCATTGTTTTCCTGTTCATTCTGAAATGATTTACAATAGGATCATCGTGGAATTTAAGTCCCACACCATGACCGCATAAGGCTCTTACAACTCCGTATCCGTTTTTGTCTGCAATGTCATTTATAACATTTCCTATATCTCCCACAGGTCTGTATGGCTTAACAGCCTCAATACCTGCATACATGCACTCCTTTGTCACTTCAACAAGCTTTCTTGCCTCATCACTTACATTACCTATCATATACATCCTGCTCATATCGGAATAGTAGCCGTTTAAAATGGTAGTTACATCTACGTTTACAATATCTCCGTCTTTCAGTATTTCCTTTGTGCTTGGTATACCGTGGCAAACCACATTGTTTATTGACGTACAGCAGTGCTTTGGAAAATCACCGTATTTATATGGTGCACAGATCCCTCCTGCCTCTGTAGTCATATCGTAAACAAGCTTATCAATTTCCTCTGTGCTTATTCCCTCTTTTATAAAATCATCAAGAGCATCCATAATAGCAACGGAAACCTTAGCACTTTCCCTCACCCCCTCTATCTGTTCCGGAGATAATATAAGACGTCTGTCAGGCATTGGATAAGCCTCTTCCACAAACTTTTCAAGCTTTTCCTCGTCACTTCTTTCATGGCAGGCTTTATATTTTTTGCCTGAACCACACCAGCATCTGTCATTTCTGCCTATTTTAAACATAATTCAACCTCGTTTCTGTAATATTCAACTATATCCTTGTAATCCTTGTCATTAAGAGCCTTTCTTCCATGTTCATTCATTGTATAAACTCCCCTGTCAAGCTTTACAAACCAGTTATAATGATTTTTCTGGACAACGTATCTTATATTTTCTTTGCAGTCTCTTGTCTTTAACTGTCCGTATTTTTCTATGTAGCATAAGGCAGCTATAACGCTTTCCTTATGAGCCGTCACAATTTTTCTTCTTGTCTGTCCTCCAAGATTAAGTGACATTTTTCTTACTTCAACTTCTTTTTCAATTCCCCGTCTTCTGTACTTCTTAGCCTCGGAGTCGGTTCCTCTTGGCTCAAGTACAAGGTCAACTCTCTTAGTGGAATTAAGCACCACAAGCAAACCGCAGTCAAGAGCCTTTAAAAGCTCAATTTTCTTTCTGAATGCCCTGTTGCCCATATTTTTAGGTCTGGGAATTACGGCATAAACATAAGGTGTCATTTTCTTTCTGTCAACAAGCTGATACATAAGCTCAATTGTAAAGCCCTTTTTCAGCTCACATATAACAACAATATCATCTCTCGTTGCCACAACATCGCAGTCTCTGACCTCTGCATCCACCTTAAAACCCATATCGGCAAAATACTTCTGTACAGGCAGATACATTTCAGTTTCACTTTTTATCATTTTTCATTACCTGCCATAAAGTCTTCAATTTCATCAGCAGTTCTTATTATATCCTTTGAAAGCACTCTGCAGCCTTCTTTAGTTACAATTACATTGTCCTCTATTCTTATACCTATTTCCTCTTCAGGAATATAAAGTCCCGGTTCAACAGTAAATACCATGCCCTCCTGTAAAAGACCTTCATTGTATCTTCCCACATCATGAGTTTCAAGTCCCAACATATGGCTCACACTGTGGAAATAGTATCTGTTTACTTCTTCATCATTTTTTATAAGCCCTATTTTCTTTAATTCGCAGGCATAGTGTTCCTTCAAAATTTCATTTAGCCTTTTAAATTCAAGTCCGGGTTTAACAGCATCTATGACCTTTTTCTGTCCTTCAAGAACTATGTTGTAAATTTCCTTCTGTCTTTCTGTAAATTTACCGTTTACAGGGAATGTTCTTGTAATATCCCCGTTGTAATATTCCCACTGGGCTCCCACGTCAAAAAGTATAAGGTCGCCCTCCTTTGTTTTACAGTTGTTATCGGAATAGTGGAGCACAGTACCGTTTATACCCCTTGCGGCAATGGATTTAAAAGCAAAATCCTTTACACCGCTCCTCTTTAATTCAAAGTCAAAATATGCTTCAATTTCATATTCCATCATACCTGCCCTTGAATTTTTCATCATGGCATATATACCCTTTTTAGTTATATCTATTGCCTTTTCTATTTTTTCAACTTCACAGTCTTCCTTAATCATTCTGAATTCAGCAATTATATTGTGAGCATTTATAAAATCAACATAGGGATAATTTCTCCTTATTTTTTCAGCAAGAGGCATAGAATCACCCCATATTTCAAAATCCCTGTTTTCAAAGTCCATATATACATTTTCAATTCTCTTATTAAACATAACAGAGGCAAAAACTTCGTTAAATTCATCAATATATGAAACATTATCAATACCGCTTATTTTTCTGACCTCATCAGGCAGCATAACAGCACCGACCCATTTAGCCTTGACCTCGTCATATCTTTCAATAAAAGCAGTTGTTTCACAAACCTGACCCTTTTTATACATAAGAATTATCATATTCTGTCTGTCAAGACCTGTCATATAATAAAAATTTCTCAAAGGTGTAAAGGGATAATTCTCATCTCCAAGCTTTTTGGGAGCCTTGCCGCTGAAAAGCACGGCAGCGGAATTATCCTTCATAGCATTATAAAGTTTCCTTCTGTTTCCTTCAAAAAAACTACTGTCCATATTAACCACTCCAATCATAAACTAGTATACCTCTAATTCAGATTTTTTTCAATATTTTTATTGTATTTGAAAAAAACAGATATCTTTTAACTCAATGATACAATTACATTTATGGAGTACAAATAATATTCAGTAAAATCAGGTTCTATAATTTTTTATGTGGTTTATTTCTTCAACTCTATTTTAAGCCTCCTTGTAAGGGTAATACTGTCAACTTAGGCTTTTTCGTAAAACTTTCCAAAAAGAACAGCCAACACAATCTTTCGCCTTTTCAGACGAAAAAAAAAAGAGCCATCGGCTCCTTCTCAATTCTCAAATGCGCGATCGGGGGCTCGAACCCCGGACCTTCTGATTAAGAGTCAGCTGCTCTACCAACTGAGCTAATCGCGCTCATTATATATCTTTTATAAAAATTTATCAGTGCGCGATCGGGGGCTCGAACCCCGGACCTTCTGATTAAGAGTCAGCTGCTCTACCAACTGAGCTAATCGCGCATATCTCTTGTGCCCTGCATCGAACACAAGAGATATTCTATCACAACTTCATATCTTTGTCAACACTTTTTTTGTCAAATCTTCACATTTTATTTTAGTTAGTGCTTTCTTCAGCTGATGTATCCTCTGTTTCGGCACTGTCTGCACTTGCATCTTCTGAGCCTTCTGTATTTTCTGTACCTTCAGAACTGCTCTCACTGTATCTTTCCTGCATCATCTGAGTATACTCATCAGCAGTCATATATGAATCTATATCATCTACAGCCTTAGTTTCTGTTGTTCCTCTGTCGCTGAAATCAGCCTGAAGAGAGTAGTTATATGGTATTGTTTCCTGATCATTAATATACTCTGCATTTATTACAAAGCCATAGCCAAGGAGATTATTTTCACCGTCTACCTTAGCAACTATATTTGCATAATTTACATTCATAGCCTCACCGTCAGCCATAGTCTGCCCTGAAGCCTCCATATTTGTATTCATAGTAGTTTCAAAGAGTGAAGGGTCATATGAAATATAGTATGTCTTACCGTCATTATCCTCAACACAGGCAGCCTTGCTTATACAGTCATCAAAAAGATTTAATCCATAAGTATTTACAACAGCAAGAAAATCGTCATAGCTCATTTCCTCCTGTACCTTATCACCGTCATTTGTAATAAAGTATAATCTGTCACCTAAATAGTAGCCTGTTATGTTATTCGTTTCCTCTGTAAGGTCGGCACTGCCCTCACCTGTTGTTTCCTCGGTACCTGCAGAAGGTACATATCTGTAAATATTTTCAATATCAACATTACCTGTCTGAGTTTCCCCGCCTTTATCAATCTTTATATCTGAATTGCTGACACTTTCCTGATAGCTTGCCTCACCTTCTGTACCCATTACAATATTGTTTTCAACTCTTATTGTAATGTTTTCCGCAGAATCAACTGCAGCCATAGCATTTGTAAAAGCCTCTGATGCTTCGCTATTTTCAACAACCGCATCATCACCGATATTTGCAAAAATATCCTCTGTATCAACAACAGAAATATCCACAGCACTCTTACTTTCAAAAGGATTAAAGCTGCATCCTGCAGCTGAAACACACATAAGTCCAACTAATATGATCGCAATTTTTCTTTTCATTTCTAAATCTCCTTCAGCTTTTCAGCCATTATTTTCATTTCTCTTGCAGCCTCAAGGGTCGCCTTTGTTATTTCGGCTCCGCCAATGAGTCTTGCTATTTCATTATACACCTTTTCCCCTGACAATTCAACAATATTTGTATTTGTTGTATTGTCATTGCTGCTTTTTTCGATCAGATAATTATTGTCAGCCATTGCTGCTATCTGAGGCAGATGTGTAATACAAAGTATCTGGTGATTTTTAGCTACGGCAATCATTTTTTCGGCAACTTTCTGAGCTGTTCTTCCGCTTATTCCCGTATCGATTTCATCAAACACAAAGGTATCTATATTATCCACATCAGCCAGCACATTTTTAAGGGCAAGCATTACCCTGCTCATTTCACCGCCTGATGCAATTTTACTTAAAGGCTTGAGCTTTTCGCCTCTGTTGGCGGAAATAAGGAATTCAACATTGTCGCTTCCCTTTTCATCAAAGCCTTCTTTTTCACTGATGTTTATTTTAAACTCGGCATTTTCCATACTCAGATCCCTGAGTATACTTACTATTTTAATTTCAGCCTTTTCAGCGGTTTTCTTTCTTATTTCGGATATTTCAGCACAAAGCTTTTTTATTTTTTCCTCAATTTTTTTCTTCTTTGCCGTATATTCCGCAGCAAGGGCCTCGCTGTTTTCTATTATGTCAAGCTTTTCCCTGACCTTGTCAAGATAATTCAGTATTTTCTCAATTGTATTGCCATACTTGTTTTTAAGGTCATAAATTGTCTGAAGTCTTTCCTCGACCTGATTTAACTCTTCAGGATCACTGTCCATACTGTCCTCATAACCCCTTACCGTCTTTACAACATCCTCAATAATTGCATAGGCATCATTAAGTGCCTCAAGGGTCTTTTCCTGGCTGTCATCTATTTCCGAAATACTTTCCAGATTTTCAATGGCATTCCCTATAGTTTCAACAGCGGAATTATCCCCTCTGTAAAGGGAATTAAGACATTCACTTATGTATTCCTGAAGCCTTACACTGTTTATAAGAATATTTCTCCTTTCGGAAAGTTCTTCATCTTCACCGATTTTAAGAGCAGCATCCTCTATTTCATCAATCTGGTATTTATAAAGCTCCACCTTGTCCTGAATGTCCCTGTCATTCATATCGATTTCCTTAAGCTTTTTTGAAACCTGCCTGTACTCACCGTAAAGCTCCTTAAGTTTTTCCAGTTCCTTTTCAAGAGGCTCACCGCAAAGTC
This sequence comes from Candidatus Gallispira edinburgensis, assembly GCA_904395805.1. Classification (GTDB taxonomy): domain Bacteria; phylum Bacillota; class Clostridia; order Lachnospirales; family CAG-274; genus Gallispira; species Gallispira edinburgensis. Next base: position 11,630 of record CAJFNV010000026.1, read on the forward strand.
TGTCAAGCATAACAATATGGCTTTTAGGGTTTAAAAGGGACTGATGGTCGTGCTGCCCGTGTATATCCACAAGATAGGCTGATATTTCCCTTACCATTGAAACTGTGGCAGTTTTTCCGTTTATTTTACAGTAAGACTTCCCGTTTGTATTAAAAGTTCTCTTTATAAGAACATAGTTGTCATCGTCAACCGTCACATCACAGTTTTCAAGTTCCCTTTTAAGCTCATCATTGTCAACATATATCAGAACAGATGCCTCTGTCATATCACACCCGCTCTTTATTATATCCTTGTCAGCCTTTCCGCCAAGGACAAAATTAAGGGAACCTATTATAATTGACTTACCGGCACCGGTCTCACCGCTTAACACATTCAGCCCCGGTCCGAAGTCCACTTCAAGCTCATCTATTAAAGCAAAATTATTAACATAAAGTTTTTCTATCATATGTCATCTACCTGTTACTATACTTCCTTAAGCCTTTCAATAAGCTTTACAGCCTTTTCCTCATCCTTAGTTACACAAAACACGGTATCATCCCCTGCAATAGTACCTATAATTTCCGTATTCTCCATTGCATCAAGGGCGGCCGCCACAGCCATTGCCATGCCTGTAAGAGTTTTAATAACAATTATATTCCCGGCAAAGTCAATAGATGTCACACCGTCTTTAAAAACTCTTTTAAACTTTTCATTTACAAGTCCGTCATCATTTGAAATAACTCCATACTTCTGCCTGCCCCTGCCTGCAGAAATTTTAGTTATTCCAAGCTCTCTTATATCTCTTGACACAGTTGCCTGAGTCACATTAAAGCCTTCGGCATTAAGTCTTTCCGCAAGCTCTTCCTGTGTACAAATTTCATTATTTCTTATAATTTCCAGAATTTTCGATTGTCTTTTTACTTTCATCACATATTCTCCAGATATACATTTATATATTCACCGCAACCATTTTTCTTCTCAAAATGTCAAAAAAGGACAGATCCGTTGTTTTTATAATATCCGTATAATATCTTGATTTTTTAATAACAACAGTATCCCCGCTTTTAACTCTCTCTCCGTTCTGCCCGTCAAAAGTAACCTGTGTATTGCTGTAATCTCCTGCTACCTTTATTTTTATAACATCATCTCCCGACACAACGATAGGTCTTGCATAGAGGGCATGAGGACAAATATGAGTTATTGTCATAAGCTCTGTATTTGTATTGAGTATAGGTCCTCCTGCCGAAAGATTATAAGCAGTTGAGCCTGTAGGAGTTGAAACAATTATGCCGTCAGCCCTGAATGTATTTATATATTCATCATTGACTTCAACACTTAAGCTTATCATACGGGAGATATTTGCATTGTTCACACACACTTCGTTTAAGGCAAGCTGTGTATCATGGCTTACACAGCCTCTTTCTATATATGCCTCAAGCATCATTCTCTTTTCGATTTTATAATTACCCTCCAGGACTTTTTCAATAGCAACCTTCGCATCAGCCTTTTCAACATCTGCAAGATATCCCAGAGTACCGAAATTAATACCAAGTATCGGGGTTGAATACTTCGCCGTACGTCTTGCCACTCTCAGTATTGTTCCGTCGCCTCCAAGCACAACAACAAAATCAGCCTTTTCATATAACTCATCTGTGCTTGACATAGGCACTCCCCTGCCTATCTTCCTTGACAGTGAAGAGTTAAGAAGAACATCACAGCCCTTTTCCTCGATCCACATAGCAATATCATGGGTGTGCGTCAGCTCCGGATCTTTATCTATATTTGTAATTATTCCGATTTTCTTCATTTTATCACCTGTTTCATAGTATGGGGCATGATCACCATTAAGCCCTGTGTTATGGATCAGTTATTGTTCGCCTGTTACTTCATCTCTAATGCAATATAAATATTATTACAACTAACCAAGTCTTTCAAAGGCACTCTCGACAACATCATCAATATCCTGCAGACTTATCATATATCCATTTTTCTTATCAGCAAGGGCAAGATACTCAATATTTCCGTCTCCGCCTCTTATTGGGGAGAATGTCACAGCCTTTACATAAAGACCATTCTCAACGGCACATTCTGTTACATCCCTTATTACCTTTTTATGTATTTTAGGATTTTTAACAATGCCCTTTTTACTGAGATTTTCCCTTCCCGCCTCAAACTGGGGCTTAATAAGAAAAACGCACACACCTTCATCTTTAAGAAGTTCACTTATTTTTTCAAGTATCTTTTTTAAAGAAATAAAAGAAACATCACAGCTTATAAAATCCGCTTTTTCAATTTCCGCAGTTCTTATATCGGTGTTTTCCATTGATATTACTCTTTTGTCGTTTTTGAGCTTTTCAGCAAGCTGAGCACTTCCCACATCAACGGCATATACCTTTTCAGCTCCCTTTTGGAGCATACAGTCGGTAAAACCGCCCGTGGATGCACCAATGTCAATACACACACCTTTTATTTCAACATTAAATTCATTTACTGCCTTTTCGAGCTTGTAACCGCCTCTGCCCACATACTTGAGCACGTTTTCGGTACTTTCTGTTTTAACAATATCATTTTCCGATATTTTAAAAGCAGGCTTTAAAACCTGTCTGCCGTTTACGGTAACATTTCCTGCCTCAATAAGTTCACGGGCTTTCTGCCTTGATATATTCATACTGTCCTTAATATACATATCCAGTCTTATATCAGTCATTATTTTTATCTCCGATTATATCAGTAATTTTATTAAGGATTTTTTCGGCAGATAAGCCGTATCTGTCAAAAAGCAGATCTCTTTTTCCGTGCTCAACGTACATATCTGGAAAAGCAAAATTATGAATAACATTTCCATTTATTCCATATTCACACATTTTCTGTGAAAGAAGAGCACCAAAACCTCCGGAATAAATATTGTCTTCCATTGTGAATATATATTTGTAATTTTCTGCCAGATCCTCAATCATAGCAGTATCCATAGGAGAAGCAAATCTGGCATTTATAAGTGTAGGGTTGTACCCCATATCCATAAGAGATGAGTATACATCGGCAGCCTCATCCATCATAGCCCCATAGCTTACAAGGGCAATATTTTCACCTGTGTATATATACTCAGCCTTTCCCTGTTCAATATGTTTACATTTAGCGATCATTATTTCTGATGCCTCACCTCTCGGGTATCTTATGGCAACAGGTCCGTCAAACTCTACTGCATAATCAAGCATTCTTTCAAACTCGACCTTGTTTTTTGGAGCCATTACTGTCAGATTAGGTATATGGGCAAGATATGATATATCGTATATGCCCTGATGTGTTTCACCGTCGTCACCTACAATACCTGCTCTGTCTATAGCAAATATAACATGAAGATTTTGTATACATACATCATGTAATATCTGGTCATAGCTTCTCTGCAAAAATGTGGAATACACAGCAAAAACAGGAATAAAACCGCCCTTTGCAAGCCCTGCCGCAAAAGTAACGGCATATTCCTCGGCTATTCCCACATCAAAAAACCTTTTGGGAAACATATTTGCAAATTTACTCAGTCCTGTTCCCGAAGGCATGGCTGCCGTAATTGCACATACCTTTTTGTTATTTGCCGCTATCTCAAGCATCTTTCTGCCGAATACATCGGAATAAGTTTCTTTTTTAGTATAATCAGGCACCACGCCTATTTTGGCATCAAACTTACCCACACCGTGATAAACACTTGGCAGGCTTTCAGCAGGCTCATAGCCCTTGCCCTTTTTTGTTATAACATGTATCAAAACAGGAATATCCAGTTTTTTAGCCTTGTTCAGAACATTGACCATCCTCTTGATATCATGTCCGTCAATAGGACCCACATATTTTATTCCCAGATGTTCAAACATGCTGTTTTCGGGCATAATAGCATTTTTAAGGGTCCCCTTGCCCTTGTAGAGAAGATTGTAAATTTGTTCTCCGCCTACAGGCAGATTTTTAAGGCTTTTTTGTATTCCCGATTTTGCATTCATATATTTCTGTGTAAGTATAAGCTCACTTAAATACTTGCTCATTGCACCAACATTTTCGGAAATTGACATCTGATTGTCATTTAATATTATAATAAGCTTGGTATGATCTCTTCCAACATTGTTAAGAGCCTCATAGGCAAGTCCTCCCGTCATGGCACCGTCACCTATAACGGATACAACATTGTAGCTGTGTCCCATAAGATCTCTTGCCTTGGCAAGTCCTATTGCCGCCGCAATTGAAGTTGAGCTGTGTCCTGTATTAAAGGAATCATACCTGCTTTCATTTGTTTTAGGAAAGCCGCTTAAGCCGTCAAGCTTTCTTAATGTATTAAATTCATCTTTCCTGCCCGTCAGTATTTTATGGGTATATGACTGGTGTCCCACATCCCACACAAATTTATCTCTGGGACAGGAAAAGCAGTAATGCATTGCAATAGTCAGATCTACAACACCCAGATTTGAGGCAAGATGTCCTCCTGTCTGAGAAACAGATCTGACTAAAAATTCTCTTATTTCACCTGCAAGAATATCAAGTTTGTCTATAGTAAGTTTTTTTATATCCTCAGGGGAATTTATTTTTTCCAAATACACATTTATCCCTCTTTTACTTAAAGCATAATTTATATATTATTGCTATAATTATGCCCAGAATTGCACCTGCCCCGACCTGTATGGGGGTGTGTCCCAAAAGTTCCTTAAGGTTTTCATCTATTTTAATATTAAGGTTATCCAGCAGCTTATTAATAACAACAGCATGGGAACCTGCTGCCCTTCTTACTCCTGCCGCATCATACATAACTACAATTGCAAGAACAAAGGAAATTGCAAATTCAACTGAATCAAAACCTCTGCTTAAGCCCACAGCAGTTGCCATAGAGCACACAAAGGAACTGTGTGAACTTGGCATACCGCCTGATGAAAACATAAGCTCCCAGTCAATTTTGCCTGTTGCAATAACATCAAGTATCATTTTAATGATCTGAGCCGCTGCCCATGAGATTATTGCAATAAAAATTATTTCATTGTTCAGTAACTGATGAATATATGTCATATAACCAACCCTGTTTCATATAAATTAGCTCTTTATTTTTCCCTGTTCACAAGTGAGCACGCATACCACTTAAGGAAATCAGCCTTTTCTCCCAGATCTCCGATCATTTTTACAGCCCCCGCAGAAAGAGTTTCATAATCCTGCTGTGCATTATCAAGTCCGTATAATGACACATAGGTCTGCTTTTCATTTCTAACATCGCTTAAAACAGGCTTTCCGAGAACCTCCTGAGTACTTGTCAGGTCAAGAATATCATCCTTTATCTGGAAAGCAATACCCATATTGTAGCCTATTTTTTCAAAGTTTCTCACTGTGTCACCGTCTGCACCGCCTATAAGAGCGCCTGCCATAAGTGCAGCCTTTATAAGACCACCGGTCTTGTTGTCATGTATAAACATAAGAGTTTTGTCATCAATCTTTTTACCCTCTGACTCTATATCCACGACCTGACCTACAAGCATACCTTCGCTTCCGCTGTAGTTTGCAATAAGTCTTGCAGCCTTTGCAAAGCTGCGTTCATTTTCCCTGCACACAGCTTCAAGCATTACCTCAAAAGCCATTGTAAGGAGGCCGTCCCCTGCAAGGATAGCAAGAGCCTCATCAAACTGTTTGTGACATGTAGGCTTGCCTCTTCTGAAATCGTCATTGTCCATAGCAGGCAAGTCATCATGTATAAGTGAATAAGTATGGATCATTTCCATAGCACAGGCAAAAGGAAGAGCCCTGTTAATATCTCCGCCCACAGCCTCGCATGCAGAAAGAAGAAGTACGGGACGCAATCTCTTTCCTCCTGCAAAAACACTGTAATTCATTGCCTCGTAAAGTCTTTCGGGATACTTCGGTTTAAGATATTCCTTTAAGGCTCCGTTTATTAATTCTATTCTTTCATTAAGCTTATCTTTATATTCCATTACTCTTCTCCCATATTAAAATTTTTCTTGCTGAATACTCCGTCAGCACTTTCCTTTAACTCCATGACCTGCTGTTCCGCCTTATTAAGTATTTCAGAACAGTAGACGGAAAGTTCAACCCCCTCTTTGTAAAGCTTTACGGAATTTTCAAGTCCCGTTTCACCCTTTTCCATAAGGTCCGCTATTTCCTCAAGTCTCGTAAGTGCTTCTTCAAAAGTTTTCTTTCTTGCCAAATCATTCACCTGCCTCTGTAACTTTCGCCTTAATGCTTCCTTCATTAAGTTTCACAGTTATATCATCACCGATCTTTACATTTTCACTGCTTTTTAATATATTTCCCCTGCTGTCATAGGCAAGAGAATATCCCTTTTTAAGTATATTAAGGGGCGACTTGTTTTCAATATTATCAAGACAATTTTTAAGCATCAGCTTATTCTGATTTATACTGCTGCCTATATTTTTATATATTCTGTCAAAAAGCTCACTGACATAAATTTCATTGTCATAAACAGTATTTCCGAAATTTTTAAATCCATAGCTGTTTATACAATATTTGTAAGCGGAAATCCCTTCATTTAAAGAGCTTATAACGCTCTTTGAAATTCTGTTATAAATATTCATTACTCTGTCATTTATTTCATTTCCTGCAGGCACAGCTATTTCAGCCGCCGCAGACGGAGTAGGCGCTCTCATATCGGCAATAAAATCTGCAATTGTAAAGTCTGTTTCATGACCGACTGCGGAAATTATAGGTATATCCGAATCAAAAATTGCTCTTGCAACAATTTCTTCGTTAAATGCCCATAAGTCCTCAATGGAGCCGCCGCCTCTTCCAAGAATTATAGTGTCAGCCTTGCCCCAGCGGTTCACCATTTCAATAGCCCTCACTATATCGGGAGCGGCATTTTCACCCTGAACAAGTACGGGAACGATCACTATTTCAACATTAGGATTTCTTCTTCCCGTCACATTAATAATATCCCTTACGGCAGCTCCCGTAGGAGAAGTAATTACCGCCACAGTTTTTGGCATTTCAGGTATGGGCTTTTTGTATTTGGCATCAAATACTCCCGCTTTTTCAAGTCTTGCCTTAAGCTGTTCATAGGCAAGATAGAGGGCACCTATTCCCGCAGGCTCCATAGATGTAACATAGAGCTGATAAACCCCCGTTTTTTCATAAAGGGATATATATCCTCTTGCCACTACCTTCATTCCGCTTTCAGGCATAAACTTAAGCTTTGCGGCAGAACTTCTGAACATTACACTGTTAATTGCGGCACCGCTGTCCTTAAGGGTAAAATAAAGATGCCCGCTAGTGTGAGCCTTAAAATTTGAAATTTCGGCTTCAACATAAATATCCCTTAATAAAATATCATTTTCAAGTATTTTTTTAATATAGCCTGTTATCTGGGATACAGTATAAACCTTCATTTATTCAACATCCTTGCTTTTAACTATTTTGGATAACACTGCATTTATAAATGCAGGTGCCTTATCTCCGCTGAATTCCTTTGCAAGTTCCACAGCCTCATTTACAGCTACGGCATCAGGTATTTCATTGTCAAACATTATTTCATATACGCCTATTCTGAGTATAGCAAGATCTGTTTTTGCAAGTCTTTCAACACTCCATCCAACAGCATACTTGTCTATATATGAATCTATGCTCTCTGTATTTGCAAGTATACCTCTGTATTCTCTTGAAACAAAGTCACTTTCACCCTTCTGAAAATCCTCATACTCCTCTGTATATGTTTCAATAGCTTCCTTAACATCGGTATCGGTATTAAATTCTGTCTGAAAAACTAAATTAAATATATGTTTTCTGGCATTTCTTCTGCTCATTATTTTTCACCTTCACTGCTTTCATTTTTTTCTTTAACTGCCACGTCTGTCACATCCACATTTACACTTCCGCACACAAGACCTGTCATTGTTTCAATTGCTTCTGCAGCTTTTTTCTGAACCATTTCTGCAGTTTCTGTAATTTTGTACCCGTAATACACAATTATACTTATATTAACATCAATTTTATCTTCTTCTCTTGTGAAGCTTATACCCTTATTCTTTTTACCTATAAAGCCCTTTATAACAGACTGTCCCCCTGCAACAGCGGCAACCCCCTCTGTTCCTGTAACAGCCTCTCTTATTATTGCACTTATAGTTTCATCACTTATTTCAACATTGCTTTTACTGCCTGTATTTTCCAAAAAAGCCACTCCTTCAAAACTTTTCATTATTTCTAATTATAACATATTATCCCGTATTTGCAAAGACTATTTCTTTTTTTATACAACTCTGCAATATTTAAAAAAATGCGACCCTGTCGGGTCGCATATGTCAAATCGCATTAAATAATATAAAATCACTTATCTTACAATAGGCTGTTTAGAATAAGGGATGAGCTTACCGCCCAATACCAGATCATATTCCTTCATATCAAGCCAGCTGTTATCTGAATTTGTTTCATTATAATAAATATTGAAACCATTGTCGATTATATTATTAAAGTCAAGATCAGCTTCATTTATAAAACCATCAAGATATAAGTCACTGTTAAGTTCAAGAGCACCGTTCTGACTCAGATTAAGATTAATATAGCCCACTACATCTGTATCGATCTGACCTCCCAGATAGCAGTCATCATCAATATCAATGCTTAATACTGTTTTAGGATCAAGTACAATACGTGTATTCTGAATATGAGCACCGTCTGTAAGGTTAAGCTCTATATCATTTCCGTATTCCTGTTCTTCCTTAACGATCTGAGGTGAATTTATAAGCATAGCAGCGTTTATCGTATTGCCGCCCTTTATATTTATTGTTACATCACTTTCTCTTAAATAGAAGGCAGCACCCTTACTGTTGTCTATAGTAGAGTTTTCAAGAGTGATCTCACTGTGTTCTCTGCCTGTTGATATAACATCAACAGCACCTGTATATGTCGCTTTACCTGTACCTGTTACAGCACTTATTGTGGAATTTGAAATATTAAGAGTTCCTCCGTCACCTACAGTAACAGCACCCTTGTTATCTGCAGCAGTCAAAGTGGCATTTTCAATGTCAATTTCTCCGCCCTTTGCAGATGCTGCATACTGAGGTGTATTTCCGTTTGCAGCAAGTTTGGTACCATCAATACTTACTTTCGCCCCGCTTTCAGCATTTACGCCGTTGCCGTTAGTTCCTGTTGCTGAACCACTCTTTACATTTATTACCGAATTATTTTTAGCATCTATTGCATTACCGCCTACTGATTTAACAATAGTTCCTGAAACATCGATTTCACTGCTGTTGTCGGCAGAAATCGCATTTTCACTTGTTACACTTACAGTACAGTTATCCACGCTTATTGAACCGCCGTTTGAAGCAGAAATGGCCTCTTCAACATTTTCACCGCTGTAATCTCTGCTTTCATCAGCTATAGCCTGCTGCTGTTCCTCTTCTTCCTGCTGTGCAGCTTCTTCTTCAGCCTTCTGAGCATCCTCCTCAGCCTTCTGAGCTGCTTCTGTCTGATATTCATCTATGTACTGATCAAGCTTTGTAAACACAACAGCCATTTCAGCTCTTGTCATTGTAGCATCAGGATTTAAAGCACCCTTATCATCACCGTTTATTAATCCAAGCTTATTAAGAGTTGCCGCAGCCATCTGTCTTTCAACTGTTGTAAGAAGATTTCCGTCTGTAAACATTGAAACATCAGTTGTCAGTCCCCCTGAAATAAGACTGTTGTTAGTTAATGCTCTGTAAATCATAAGGATAGCATCAATTCTTGTTATATCACTTTCAGGATAGAACATACCCCTTTCGGTTATAACTCCTGCACCGCAGCAATTTGCTATTGCCTGAGCATAATAATCATCCTCGCTTACATCCTTAAGGGCATAAGTTTCAAGCTTTGCTTCCCTGAATGTAAAAGTTTTATTCAGGAGAACAGCAAAATCACCTCTTATTATGTTACTGCCGGGTGCATACATATTGTTTCCCACACCTGAAGCGATACCGTTGCTTGCAATATAGTCAATATACTCAACAGCCCAGCCGTAATTATCAGCCGTTACATCAATAAAATATTTTGAATCACCATCAGCAGCCATCGCAGGAACAGCCATTGCAGGAACAGCCATTGCCAGAGACATAGCAATTGCAGCCGAACTTATAATAAATCTTTTCATTTCAATACTCCTTTCTCATCACACCAAAACTTCTACCTATATTTTCTCACATATCGATAAAAGTTGCAATGTTTTTTTATTACAATAACATTAAAATTTGGTAATATTATTCACCATTTATTTAATATTATAATTCTATTAGTTGTTTTATGCATAATTTCCCATAAATCAAAATTTATGTTTACAATCATTATAAATTACTTTCTTTCTGCTCACAATATAAAAACAGAGGTGATATACTACTGTACATCACCTCCGCTGCTATTATTCAGTAAATTCACCGAAATTTCTGAATCTGTTATATCTTTCCTCAAGAAGAGTATCAATATCCTCAGCCATAAGTTCCTTAAGCTCTGCCTCAAGTTTTGACTTTAAAAGGTTTGCTGTAAAGCCGAAGTCGTTCTGACAGCCACCCTCAACTTCCTTAATAACTTTATCCACCGCATTAAGCTTAAGAAGATCATCAGCAGTTATTTTCATAACATCTGCAGCCTCTTTGGCTCTCTTTGGATCCTTCCATAAAATACTTGCAAAACCTTCGGGAGAAAGAACAGCATAAATTGAATTTTCAAGCATCCATACTCTGTCAGTCACAGCAAGGGCAAGGGCACCGCCGCTTCCGCCTTCACCAATAAATATGGAAATTGTAGGCACCTTTAACACAGCCATTTCCATAAGGTTTCTGGCAATAGCCTCGCCCTGACCTCTTTCCTCTGCTCCCACACCGGGATAAGCACCGCTTGTATTAATAAAGTTAATAACAGGTCTGTGGAACTTTTCAGCCTGTTTCATAAGTCTTAAAGCCTTTCTGTATCCCTCGGGATGGGGCTGACCAAAATTTCTTGCAATATTTTCTTCCATTGTCTTGCCCTTCTGTATACCTATAACAGTTACAGGTGTACCGTTAAAAAGAGCAATACCTCCAATAACAGCCTCATCATCTCTGAAATTTCTGTCGCCGTGGAATTCAATAAATTCATCAAAAATATGGTTTATATAATCAAGAGCAGTTGGTCTTGATACCTTTCTGGCAATTCTCACCTTATCATAAGCCGGCATTACATTTCACCTGCTTTCTTAATATTATGAAGCTTTAATATTCTGCTTAAAACTTCGGGAAGCATTTCTCTTTCAACAATAGAGTCTATAAAGCCATGCTCAAGAAGAAATTCAGCAGTCTGGAATTCATCGGGAAGCTTCTGCTTAATAGTACCTTCAATAACACGTCTGCCTGCAAAGCCGATAGCAGCCTTAGGCTCTGAAAGTATAATATCACCAAGCATAGCATAGCTTGCAGTGACACCACCGTATGTGGGGTCAGTAAGGACCGTAACATAGAGCAGTCCCGCCTGAGAATGCTTGGCAACTGCAGCACTTACCTTAGCCATCTGCATAAGGGATATAATACCCTCCTGCATTCTGGCGCCCCCTGAACAAGTAAATACGATAACAGCCATTTTGTGTTCTGTGGCGTATTCAAATGCTCTTGTAAGCTTTTCACCTACAACAGAACCGAGAGAAGCCATCATAAAACCACTGTCCATTACAGCAATAACACATGGTCTGCCCTCTATTGTACACTTACCTGTTTTTATGGCATCCTTTAAGCCCGTCTTTTCCTGAGTACTCTTTATTTTTGCAGTATAGTCAGGGAAGTTAAGAGGATTTTTAGATTCCATATTAACATCAAACTCTTCAAAGCTGTCCTTGTCTGCAATAGCTCTTATTCTGTCCCTTGCATTCATTCTGAAAAGCTTGGCACACTTAGGGCATATTTTAAGATGACCCAAAGCTCTTTTTTCAATTATGTTTCCGCAGCTTGGACACTTGATATGTCCTTCGGGTATCTCCTCCTTTTTATCTGGAGCCTTTTCAGCCGCTTTTTCAGGCTTTTTTTCAGCCTTATCCTTTTTAGGCATTGTTTCCTTTATTGCCTCAACCTTATCCTTAAGGCTGTCAACACTGATTTTATCAATGCCAGACTTAATATTGTCAAATAGTTTCATATTCAGCACCTCATCAGCCAATCATAAATGTAAGCTCTCCCTCGGCAATTTTTTTGCCGTCAACATAGGCAATGCCCTTGCCTATGCCTGCATTACGCTTGATCTTGATCATTTCAACCTCAAGACGTAATGTATCACCGGGAACGACTTTTCCTCTGAACTTTGCCTTGTCTATGCCTCCGAAGAAAGCAATTTTCCCTTTAAATTCCTCCATTGAAAGCATGGCAACAGCACCTGTCTGAGCAAGTGCCTCAATAATGAGAACTCCCGGCATTACAGGCTCCTGAGGGAAATGTCCCTGAAAGAAAGGCTCATTCATTGTTACATTTTTAAGGGCAACACATCTTTTACCTTCCTCCATTTCAAGAACTCTGTCTATTAACAGGAAAGGGTATCTGTGGGGCAGTATTTTCTGTATTTCCTTTATATCAAGCATTTATTATTCCTCCCACTTCTTTAAACAAAGAACACCGTTGTGTCCGCCAAATCCGAGAGTATTGCTCAAAGCATACTTAATATCTCTTTTGACAGCTTCATTTACTGTATAATTAAGGTCACATTCCTCATCAGGCACCTTATATCCTATTGTAGGAGGGATTATACCGTTTTTAAGGGCAAGTATAGATGCTATAGCCTCAACAGCACCTGTGGCACCCAGAAGATGACCTGTCATAGACTTTGTAGAGCTTATGTTAAGGTTATAAGCATGATCCCCGAAAGCTTCTTTAATAGCCTTAGTTTCAGTTGAGTCATTTGCAGGAGTTGATGTTCCGTGAGCATTGATATATCCCACTTCCGTTTTATCGATTCCCGCTTCTGCCATAGCAGCCTTCATAGCTCTTGCAGCACCCTCTGAAGCAGGAGCTGTAATATGATAAGCATCACAAGTTGAACCGTATCCCACAATTTCTGCAATAATTTCTGCGCCTCTTGCTTTTGCAGATTCAAGAGTTTCCATAAATAATATACCTGCACCCTCACCCATTACAAAGCCGCCTCTCTCCTTGTCAAAAGGAGTTGACGCTCTGTCAGGATCCTCGCTTGTGGAAAGTGCCTTTAATGCAGCAAATCCGCCTATACCAAGCTTACATACTGAAGCCTCTGAACCACCCGCAATAATGTAATCAGTGTAACCATGCTTTATACTTCTGAAAGCCTCACCTATAGAATGAGATGAAGAAGCACAAGCAGTTACAACATCAAGACAAGTGCCCTTTGCTCCGAATCTTATTGCAACATTACCTGCAGCCATATTTGATATAGCCATAGGTATAAACATAGGTGCAATTCTTGACATACCCTTTGTTGCCATTTTAGTTGCCTGCTCTTCAATTGTGCAAAGTCCGCCTATACCTGAGCCAATAATTACACCAAGTCTTTCCCTGTCAATTTCATCAAGATTGATCCCTGACATTTTAACAGCCTCATCAGCAGCTGCCATAGCATAAATACTGAAAAGATCGTTTCTCTTTACTTCTTTTTTATCAACAACCGTTGCAGGATCAAAGCCTTTAACCTCTCCCGCACACTTCACCTTGCTTTCTGCTGTATCAAAACGTGTAATGAAGTTAATACCGTTTTTACCGTTCTTTAATCCATCCCAGAACTCAGCAATATTGTTTCCTATAGGCGTAATTGCACCCATACCCGTAATAACTACTCTGCGTTCCATTGTAAATCCTCCTTAATATTATCTTCCGATTACCATACCGCCGTCAACAGTAATTACCTGACCTGTAATATACTTAGCCTTGGCAAGGAAAAGAGCAGCCTCAGCAATTTCCTCCGGCTGACCAAATCTCTTTAACGGAATGTTTGAAAGAATCTGTTCCTTAGTCTTGTCTGAAAGCACTTCTGTCATATCTGTTGCTATCATACCGGGAGCTATTGCATTACAAGTAATATTTCTTGAAGCAAGCTCCTTTGCAACACTGTATGTCATACCGAGAACACCTGCCTTACTCGCGGCATAGTTGACCTGACCGACATTTCCCGCAAGACCGATAACGCTTGACATATTTATAATAGAACCACTTCTCTGCTTCATCATAATCTTGTTTACAGCCTTCATCATATTAAAGCAGCCCTTAAGGTTTGTATCAATAACGGCATCGAAATCCTCTTCACTCATTCTCATAAGAAGTGTATCTCTTGTAATGCCTGCATTGTTTACAAGCACATCAACACCGCCGAACTCTGCAACAGCAGCATCAACAAGCTTCTGTGCCTCATCAAATTTACTTACATCAGCCTGAACAGTAAGACACTTTACGCCCATAGCCTCAATTTCATTTTTTACGGCTTCGGGAGATGTACTTCTGTAATTTAAAACAATATTTGCGCCCTCTTTGGCAAATCTTACAGCAATAGCCTTGCCTATACCCTTGGCGCCTCCTGTAACTATAACAGTTTTATCCTTCATTATAAGCCTAAACCTCCTAAAGTCTTTTCAAGAGTTTTTAAATCCTCAACATTATATATGGAAACATCAGCTCCCACTTCCTTGGCAGCTTTTTTAACAAAGCTTGAAAGTGTTTTCCCCGGACCCATTTCAACAAATGTATCCACACCAAGCTCTATCATATTTTTAACAGACTGTTCCCATTTAACAGGATTCATGACCTGCTTTGTAAGTATGTCTTTAACCTGGCTCTTGTCCTCTACAACCTGAGCTGTAAGGTTTGTAATAACAGGTATTTTCATATCATTTAAATCAATTTTTTCAAGTTCCTCAGCAAGCTTTTCTGCTGCTGGCTTTAAAAGTGATGTGTGGAAAGGACCGCTTACATTGAGCATAACAGCTCTCCTTGCACCCTTTTCAACAACAAGCTCACTTGCCTTTTCCACAGCAGCCTTGTCACCTGCAATAACGATCTGTCCGGGAGCATTGTAATTAGCTATCATACATCTGCCGATCTCTGCAACCTCATCACAGGCTTCCTGAATTTTATCTGCACCAAGGTTTAAAACGGCACACATAGCACCCTCACCCTTAGGCACAGCCTCTGTCATAAACTTGCCTCTTTTTCTCACAAGCTTAACTGCATCCTCAAAGCTCATTGTACCGCTTGCCACATGAGCAGAATACTCACCTAAGCTTAAGCCAGCCACATAGTCTGCCTTAAGACCTTTTTCCTCCATAAGTCTGCATACACCATAGCTCATTGTCAAAAGTGCAGGCTGAGTATACTCTGTTTCATTAAGTCTTTCATCCTCGCCAAAGCACATATCCGTAACCTTAAAGTCCAGAACAGAATCCGCCTTGTCAAATACTTCCTTAACACATTCAAAATTGTCATAAAGCTCCTTGCCCATACCGGCATACTGAGCTCCCTGACCGCTGAAAATAAAAGCTGTTTTCATAGATTTCTCCTTTGTAATTATTTCACCAGTTCTTCAAACTGAGCCATAATTTCTTCGATTATTTCCTTACATGACTGTTCCTTGTTTACCATACCTGCGATCTGACCGCTCATTACAGAACCGTTATCCACATCACCAAGCTTAACAGACTTCTGGAGAGCACCTGTACCAAGCTGGTCGAATCTTGCCAGATCAGGCTCGTCCTTGCCCATTTCTTCCTTTTCAGCCTTTAAGAAAGCATTTGAAAGCTTGTTTTTAATTACTCTTACAGGGTGACCTGTAATGTTGCCTGTAATAACGGTAGCAATGTCATTAGCCTTTAATATCTTAGCCTTATAATTTTCATGAACTGTACATTCTGTTGCAACAAGGAAACGTGTACCGATCTGAACACCTTCGGCACCAAGCATAAAGCCTGCTGCCATACCTCTGCCGTCAGCAATACCTCCTGCTGCAAGTACAGGAATTGTTACAGCATCAACAACCTGAGGAACAAGAGCCATAGTAGTAAGCTTACCGATATGTCCGCCTGATTCCATACCTTCGGCAATAACAGCACTTGCGCCTATTTTTTCCATTTTCTTTGCCTGAGCAACAGAAGGAACAACAGGAATGAGGCAAATATTATTCTCCTTAAACTTATCCATAAACTTTGAAGGATTTCCCGCACCTGTTGTAACGACCTTGATCCCTTCTTCACACACAAGGTCAACAATGTCATCAACATATGGTGAAAGGAGCATTATATTTACACCAAAAGGCTTGTCCGTAAGCTCCTTACATTTTCTTATTTCCTCTCTTACAACATCGGCAGGGGCATTGCCTGCGGCAATTATACCAAGTCCTCCCGCATTTGACACAGCAGAAGCAAGACTTGCGTCAGCGATCCAAGCCATAGCCCCCTGAAAAATAGGATATTTGATACCTAACATATCACAGATTCTGGTTTTCATTTAATTCACCTTTATTACCTTTCTTGCTTATTATTCTACCATTCAATCAGCATACTGCCCCATGTCAGACCTGCACCGAAGCCTGTAACAATTATTTTGTCTCCCTTTTTGAGAAGACCCTTTTCGGACATTTCTCCCAGCGCTATAGGAATTGATGCTGCTGATGTGTTTGCATACTCATTTATATTTAAATAAAATTTTTCAATAGGCACATTAAGTTTTCTGGCAACAATATCGATGATTCTTGAATTTGCCTGATGAGGAACTATGTATTTCACATCATCCATACTTATGCCGCTTTTTTCAATAATTTCATTTACACTGTGAGGCACAACTTTTGTTGCAAAGTTAAATATTGCTCTTCCATCCATTACAAGATATGGATTGTTTTCACTTTCGGGAGTACAAAGCATATTTTCAGGTTTTCTTTCATTCCCTGTCATTTTAAGTCCGTCCTCGCCTTTGGAATGCATATCCTCTGCCAGAATACCGCCCTTATCAACAGGTTCAACTATAACTCCCCCTGCTCCGTCTCCGAAAAGCACACATGTAGATCTGTCTTTCCAGTCTACAATTTTTGACAATGTTTCAGCTCCGATAACAATGGCTTTTTTATAACCGCCTGATTTTATAAACTTGTCCGCTATGCTCAGTGCATAAACAAAGCCGCTGCATGCGGCGCTTATATCAAAAGCAAAAGCATTCACGGCACCAATGGCACCCTGCACAAGACAAGCTGTACTTGGAGTTGCATAATCAGGTGAAATTGTACCGACAATAATAAGGTCTATTTCCTCCGGTGATGTTCCCGATTTTTCAAGAAGCCTTTTTGCCACCTCAATACAGAGCTGAGAAGTATCCTCACCTGTTGACAAATGTCTTTGCTTTATACCCGTACGGGTATATATCCATTCGTCACTTGTATCCACGATCTGACTTAAATCGTCATTTGTAACGATCTTCTCAGGTGCATAGTGATCCACTGCCCTAATACCTGTATTCAACATAATTTTCTCCTTTTTACATTAATTTAAAGCACTGCCTTTTTTAAGGAACTGGTTAAGGCATGAAAGAGCTTCAATAAACATATCCGCCTCATAGTCCGATAAATTTACAATAAGAGACTTTACCATATCAAAATGAAACTTCTGATGTACTTTAAAAAGCCCTTTTCCCTTTTCCGTAAGGCTCAGCATAAAAACACGTCTGTCTGTTTCGCTTTTCACCTTATTAACATATCCTTTTTTAACCAGATGGTTAATGGATACAGTTAAAGTTCCCATAGTTATATCAAGCTTTTCAGCAACGGCAGACATAGTTTTAGGCAAATATACACCAATGGCATCTACTGTATGAGCTTCATTTACCGAAACATCCGTAAAGCCCCCGGCCCTTATTGCCTGCTGTTCACTTCTTGACATATCATTAAAGGCACCGCTTATAAGCCTGTTTAATGTAACCATTGTACGTTCCATAAGTCAATGCCTCCTTAAATTCAATTTTTCTCCGACAAATCCACTTATAAATGTTTTACATACAGAATGCCAAAGATAGTTTGATAATCAAAGTATATACTATTTGGGGCTAAAAGTCAATACACTACAGCCCTATAAGTCTTATAGCCTATATAACATCAATACTATTGTTCATCCTTTACAATTTCAAGACATTTTTCATAAAATTCAGGGAATTTCTTTTTTATACTGCAAGGTCTGAAATCTTCATTCACAAAACAATGACTGCTTGTTCCTGTGACCCTTGTTTCTCCCGTTTCCATATCATAAATTTCATAACCAAACTCAAGCTTAACAGCTGTTATTTTATTAACTCTTGTTTTGATACCTACCCTGTCACCGTAGGCAGCACCTGATTTATACTGAGCAGTTATCCCCAGTACGGGTATCATAACCCCCTTATTCTCCATTTCTTTGTATAAAAAACCCATTTCCTGCATATAAAATATTCTTGCTTCTTCAAACCATTTTATATAATTTGAATGATGTACAATACCCATTTTATCTGTTTCATAATATTGAACATTTCTTATGTAATCTCTCATATTCTCATCTCCGTTAAAGTTTCATATTATAATATTATAGCATAATTTTCATTTATGGGCAAATCCTTAATTACACACCTCTTTCCAAAATAATAAATTTTATTTACAATTTCATACTTCTATTGACAATATTTCAAACAAAGTTTACAATAAAAATATATGGCTTATTTTTTAATAAGGAGAGTTTTTATGAGCAGAAATCACAAGAAAAAAAAATCAGCAGCAGTACCTGTTGCTTTCTGTTGTCTGGTAATACTGGCAGCAATAATAACACTTTTTATGATGCCTTTTTTCAGTATTACGGAAATACGTGTCACAGGCAATGACTCTGTCACTGCAGACCAGATAAAAAGCTACCTTACATTTAAGGAAGGAGATAATGTATTCCTTTTTAATAAATCCAAATGTAAGAATACAATACTTGACAATCATTACATAGAAAGCGTAAATATTAACAGAATACTGCCCTCAACAGTTGAGATCACAGTAAACGAGTATAAGCTCAGGGGATATGTACCCTATTCCGGAAGCTATCTTTTTATAGACGGAGAAGGCAGAGTTCTCGATGTGCAGAAGGAAACTACAAAGTCACTTCCTGTAGTTGAAGGTCTTAAGTTCAGCAATGTAACAGTAGGCGAAATACTTCAGGTAGATAATCCTTCCGCCTTTGAAACCATGGTCCACCTTTCAAAGCTTTTTGAAAAATACGAGCTTTTGTCAGACGTTATAAGAGTGGATCTTACAGATGTTTCGGACATTCACCTCTACACGGGAAATGTAGATATTAATTTCGGCAGCTTTGACGATGCCAACAGAAAACTATTGATGCTTATAGAGGTGCTCAAAACTTTTGACACGAGTGTGCCCGGTACGATCAATCTTACAGCAGATAAAGCAACATATAAATATATGCTGTAAATACAAAAAAGTGAATTTTTTAATAAAATAATGTAAAAATTTAGATAAATCACACAAAGTTAAAAATTATATTATTTTCCTCTTGAAATATGCATTAAAAAAGGTTACAATAATATATTATGAGTTGGTGTCAAAAGTATTGACACTATGAGCCAATATGGGCTTATTTGATTTATACTGTAAATATATGAAAACAAGATATTCTTAATATAAACGGAGAGATACATAGGAGGTATATCATGATTGAAGTTCTCAATGAAACGAACGATGTAGCCAAGATAGTAGTTCTTGGTGTAGGCGGCGGCGGCTGCAACGCTGTAAACAGAATGCTTGCTTCAAATCCCGAAGCTATTGATTTTATAGCAGTTAATACTGATTCAACAGCTCTTGAAAATTCAGCAGCCAAGAAAAAAATAAAAATCGGTGCAAAGCTTACAAAGGGCTTAGGTGCAGGCGGCAGACCTGAAGTTGGTGAAAAAGCTGCAGAGGAAACAGCTGCTGAAATTTCACAGGCACTTGAAGGTGTTGATATGGCATTTATTACCGCTGGTATGGGAGGCGGAACAGGTACAGGAGCTGCTCCTGTTGTTGCAAGACTTGCAAGAGAAATGGGAATCCTTACAGTAGCAGTAGTTACAAAGCCTTTTAAGTTTGAAGGTCCTAAGAGAATGAAGTATGCCCTTCAGGGAATTGAAAACTTAAAAGAATATGTAGACACTCTTCTTGTTATACCTAACCAGAAATTAATTGAAACAGCAGACAAATCTACAACAATGAGCGACGCCTTCAAAATGGCAGACAGCGTTTTAAATCAGGGTGTTACCGGTATTTCAGACCTTATTACAAAGCCGGGTGAGATCAATGTTGACTTTGCAGATGTATGCACTGTTATTTCTAACCAGGGACTTGCACACTTTGGTATCGGCGAAGCAGAAGATATTCAGGAAGCTGCAAAGATGGCTATTACATCACCATTGCTTGAAACTTCAATTGACGGTGCAAAGAGTGTTATTGTTAACTTTACAAGCGGTCCCGACCTTAATCTTATTGAAGCTAATGCAGCTGCCGAGCTTATTTCAGAAGCTCTTGATCCTGAGGCAGAATTTATATTCGGTACTGTAGTTGATAACACTATGGGTGAAAAGGTTAAGGTTACAGTTATAGCAACAGGACTTCATTCAGAGGATGAACCTAAGGTACAGCCAAAGGCACCTGAGCAGGAAGCTCCAAGAGCAACTGTGAGACCTGCACCTGCAGCAACTTCATCTTTCAGATCAAGCTATTCATCAGCACCTGCTCAGAATACAACTGACGACGATGAAGATACTTCAAGCGACCTTATTATCCCTACTTTTTTAAGAAGAAGATAACAGGTCTGTATAAACTTATTTTAAAATTGTTAAGACTTGAAATAACATAAGGGTTATTGCTTTATGCAATAGCCCTTTTTAAACAATATCTTTTTTTTGCAAGGGTGAGCATTGCCCGCCGCATAGGCTCCCTTGTAAGGTTTGCACCGCAAGAATATGCGGACGGCATCTTGTGTGCCGGCTTTCAGCCTTTGCACCGACAGAATAGTCGGACGACCGTGAGGTCGGCTTTTACCGCAGGTAAAAGTGCTGAATGGCTGGAAGTGCTGAAGAGCTGTCACCGTTAGGTGACTGAGGGTTTCTCCTTTCGGCTGGATGACATTTTTGTAGGGGCGAGCATTGCTCGCCCGCAATTAATAAAATATTTAAACTGACAAACATTTTCATTTCGGAGGTTGTATTATGACAAGAACAAAGCTTGCCGACAGAGCATTGCCTCAATACTCCAAAGGCGAGGAAATATTCAATATGGTTAGTCACATAGTTGGCGGTGCATTATCAATAGCTGCCATGGTATTATGTATAATTGTAGCCGCCCTTCACCACAATCCATGGGGAGTTGTATCCTCATGCATATATGGTGTTACAATGATAGCTCTTTACACTATGTCAAGTATATATCACGGTTTAAGACCCGGAACAGCCAAAAAGGTATTCCAGATCATAGACCACTGCACAATATACTTTATGATAGCAGGTTCTTATATGCCCTTTATATTCTGTACAATAAGGGAGCAAAACCTTGCTGCCTGCTGGATAATATTCGGCATTGAATGGGCTCTTGTAGCAATTGCCACAACTCTTACGGCAATTGACCTTGAAAAGACAAAGAAGCTTTCAATGCTCTGTTACATAGGTATGGGCTGGGCAATAATTTTCTTTTACAAGGACCTGGCGGCAGGACTTGCCAAGCCGGGACTTATACTCCTTGTTATATCAGGTGTGCTTTATACTCTGGGTGCCGTTATTTACAGCTTTAAAAGAAAATATGCTCACAACATCTTTCATGTTTTTGTTGTCTTTGGCAGCATAGCACATTTCTTTTCTGTTATTCTCTATGTGTTATAGAAAATGTATAAAAATTATATAAATAACAAAAAATACTTCCGACTGATAAGTGTATTCATATAGGAGGTATTTTTTTATGCTGAAAAAAATAATAGCAATTACATTATCACTGGCATTTTTAACGGTGCCCGTTTACGCCGAACCACCTGCGATAGATGCCAAGTCCTATATACTTATGGAGGCATCAACAGGCACAATATTATCGGAAAACAATTCCGAAGAACCTCTTCCCCCTGCAAGCGTCACAAAAATTATGACTCTGCTCCTTATATATGATTCTGTAGATCAGGGGAAAATAAAATGGGACGATATGGTAACAGTATCTGAGCACGCTGCAAGTATGGGAGGTTCACAGATTTTTCTTGAGCCAAATGAACAGCAAAGTGTTGAAACTCTTACAAAATCCATAGCAATAGCCTCAGCCAATGACGCTGCCGTTGCAATGGCAGAATTTATAGCAGGCAGCGAGGAAGGCTTTGTTTCAATGATGAATGAAAAGGCACAGGAGCTTGGTATGAAAAATACTACATTTGTCAATGCATGCGGACTAGATGCTGAAGGTCATAAAATGAGTGCAAAAGACATTGCCCTTATGAGCAGGGAGCTTATTACAAAATATCCCGACATTAAAAAATATACGACCACATGGCAGGATACCATAACCCATACAACATCAAAGGGCACAACGGAATTCGGACTCACAAATACAAACAAGCTCATAAAATGGTATAAGGATGCAACAGGCTTAAAGACAGGCTCCACAAGTGAAGCTCTTTACTGTCTTTCAGGGACGGCAGAAAGGGACGGCATGGAGCTTATTGCAGTTGTAATGGCAGCTCCCGATCCAAAAGTGCGTTTTCAGACAACAATGAAACTTCTAGACTACGGTTTTGCAAATTACAGACTTCAAAGCGGAAAAGCTGCAGGAGAGATTGTAGGAAAGGTCCCTGTATACAAAGGTATGCTTGATTATGTTGACGGTGCTGTTGCAAGCCCAGTAAATATTGTAACACCAAAGGAAAACAAGGCAGAGCTTACAAGCAAAACAGAACTCGTTGAAAATATTAACGCACCTGTTAAAAAAGGAGATAAGATAGGCGAAATTATTTACTACACAAATAACAAAGAAATTGCAAGAGCCAATATAATAGCAAATGAGGATGTTGAAAAAGCAAATCTCACAAAAAATATTTCAAGACTCCTTCAGTTTTGGCTCAGCTAGTCTGTTTTTTTGAGGCAATAAGCCCTCTGACAATATTTGTCAGAGGGCAATTTAAATTCAATATCCTAATCCCTGTCCATATCCTTTGAAATGATATTTCCATCTGCTGCATTTATCTCATATTCATATTCTGTATAATCAACAGCAAACTCAACTTCATAAACAGTTCTTCCATCGTCCCTGTCCAGTTTAGATTTGATATATCTTACACTGCTCCTTGAAACACCTGCATCTTTTAAGGCAATATTTTCAGCCTCTTCTGCTGTTATAGTTGTCTGTGCAGTAGTGCTGCCATTATTTGCCCCATTGTTTCCATTACCGCCACGGTATCTTTCATAATCTATGTCAGACTGGAGTATATTTCCCTTTGATGCATTTATTTCATACTCATACTTCTTATCACCGGCAAAAAATTCAACATCATAAAGATATATTCCGTCATCTCTGCCCTGGTGAGAAGTAATAAAGTCAACATCATTTCTTGAAACTCCTGCATCCTTTAAGGCAATGTTTTCAGCCTCTTCTGCTGTTATAGAATACTGACCTGAATTATTAGCGGTACTGCCGTATCTTTCATAGTCAATATCCTTCTTTAATATACTTCCGCCTGAAACAGCAATTTCATATTCATATTCCTTATTATCATATATGAATTCAATTTCGTATACAGCTCTGCCGTCATCATGATCTCTTTTTTCTTTTGTAAAAGTTGCATTCGTAACACCTGCATCCTTTAAAGCAATTGATTTAGCCTCTTCAATTGTAATTTCCCCATTAGCAGATGTGTCTGACTTATTTGCATTTTCAACATCACCTGTATAAGGATTAAGATTTAATTCATACTTCTTTCCGTTGAGGGTAAACACAAGCTTAACATTATCCCCCTCACCCTCAACATCTACATTAAAGGGGTCGGCAATGCAAAACTGAATTGTACCCAAAACGAGAACCAAAGCTAAAACAATCACCGCAAAAATTCTGAATTTCTTCATATCAATACCTCCCTCTTAATTATAATAGGAATATCCTTTGTTTAATAGATATCCTCTATTTAATAATAACATTTATCCTTTCATAACGCAATAGCAATAACAGGTATAACATGTTAATTTTTTATGAATATTATAAAATTTCCAATTTATATGAGTAAGGAGTTAGGAGTGAGGAATGAGGAGTTAAATTTACTTTAACCAACCTGTCTTTCAATTAAATTCCAATTTAGCACAGCAACTACCTGACAACCCACCATTTTGTAGGGGCGATCATCGATCGCCCGTGGCTCCCTTGCCTAAAGGGAGCTGTCAGCCGAAGGCTGACTGAGGGATTCTCCTAAATTCCAATTTACCATACCACCAAATAAATTAATTTCTAACTTACTTCAACTCCTCATTCCTCACTCTATTAAATTCCGATTTCCCACTAAAAAAGAGAGTGCCAAAAGGCACTCCCTATTAAATCAAATTATTGAATTACATCTTCTCAACAGAAAGAGTAACCATCTCTCCGTTAATATTCCATTCCTTATTTATTTCGGATGTACCCTCGCAAATATCATTTGCAAGAACATCGGTAGATATAGATTCCTTATTGTCGGCAAATATCTTTCCTATCTTGTCATTGCCTGAATAGTAAACCTTTATTCTGTCAAGAACTTCAAAGCCTGCTTCTTTTCTCATTGTCTGTATCTTTGATACAAGCTCTCTTACAAAGCCTTCTTCAATAAGCTCAGGAGTAAGCTCTGTACTTAAAACAACAGTAGTGCTCTTGTCACTTTCAGCCACAAAGCCATCAGCCTGTGCGGTTTCAGTAAGAACATCTTCTTCACCAAGCTCAATGTCTGTACCTTCAATGTTAAACTTGATAACACCAGTTGTCTTTAACTCATTCATAAGGGCATTGCCGTCATTTTCCTTAAGGTATGCACCTATAGCAGGAACAAGCTTGCCGTACTTCTTACCGAGAGTTCTGAGCTGGGGCTTAAAGCTGTAGCTTGTAAACTTGGAAGCATCCTCAACAAACTCAATCTTCTTAACATTAAGCTCATCAAGAATAATGTCATAATACTCCTCATCAAGCTTTCTTTCAGCCTGAACATACATATTGCCTATAGGCTGTCTGTTCTTGATACCTGATGTATTTCTTGCAGCTCTTCCCGCAACTACGATTGAAAGCACAAGGTCCATATTTACCTCAAGCTTGTCATCGATCATGCTTTCATCAGCCACAGGGAAATTACATAAATGAACTGACTTAGGCGCATCCTTGTCTGCTTTTCTTACAAGATTCTGATAAATGCTCTCAGCCATAAACGGAGTAAAAGGAGCAGAAAGTCTTGTCATAGTTTCAAGCACAGTATAAAGTGTCATGTAAGCATTGACTTTGTCCTGAGGCATATCCTTACCCCAGAATCTTTCTCTTGAACGTCTTACATACCAGTTTGAAAGCTCATCCACAAAGTCAGCCATAGCTCTTGCAGACTCTGTTATCTTATAACTGTCAAGAGATTTGTCAACATACTTAACAAGAGAGTTGAGCTTTGAAAGTATCCATTTATCCATAGGAGCAAGCTTGTCATATTCAAGTTTATATTCCATAGGATCAAAGTTGTCAATGTTAGCATAGAGTACATAGAAGGCATAAGTATTCCACAATGTACCCATAAACTTTCTCTGATACTCATTTACAGCCTTATCATCAAATCTGTTTGGAAGCCATGGAGCTGAATTTGCATAGAAGTACCATCTTATAGCATCAGCGCCCTGATTGTCAAGCACAGACCATGGGTCAACAACATTGCCCAGATGCTTTGACATCTTTCTTCCGTCTTTATCCTGAACATGTCCCGTTACAATAACATTCTTATATGGACTCTTGTCAAAAATAAGAGTAGAAATAGCCATTAATGTATAGAACCAGCCTCTAGTCTGGTCAACACCCTCTGATATATAGTCAGCAGGATAATTTTCATCAAATATTTCCTTGTTTTCAAAAGGATAATGCCACTGAGCAAAAGGCATTGAACCTGAGTCAAACCAACAATCAATAACCTCGGTAACTCTGTGCATTTTTCCGCCGCATTCAGGACAGTTAAGTTCAACTGCATCAATATAAGGCTTATGCAGCTCAATATCATCAGGACAGTTGTCGCTCATTTCCTTTAATTCGGCAATTGAACCTATCGCATGTCTGTATCCGCACTTACACTCCCATATAGGAAGAGGAGTACCCCAGTATCTTTCTCTTGAAAGACCCCAGTCGATAACATTTTCAAGGAAATTACCGAATCTTCCGTGCTTAATGTTGTCAGGCATCCAGTTTACTGTTTCATTATTCTTTAAAAGATTATCTCTCACCTTAGTCATTGCAATAAACCATGTATCTCTTGCATAGTAAAGGAGAGGTGTATCACATCTCCAGCAGAAAGGATAGCTGTGTTCAAAAGGAAGTGCAGCAAAAAGCTTACCGCTTTCCTCAAGCCTTTTCAATATTTCCTTGTCACCGTCTTTAACAAATACTCCTGCAAGACCCTCTACTTCTTCAGTAAAACAGCCCTGTTCATTTACAAGCTGAACAAAAGGAAGGTCATATCTTCTTCCCACCTGGGCATCGTCCTCACCAAAGGCAGGAGCAATATGAACAATACCAGTACCGTCTGTAAGAGTTACATAATCAGCCTCTACAACGTAAAAGGCTTTTTTATCAGGCTTTGCATAAGGGAATAAAGGCTCATACTCTGTTCCCACAAGATCCTGACCCTTATATTCTTCAATTACTTCATAGCCCTCTTTTAAAACATCATCAAGAAGAGCCTGTGCCATAATATATATCTTTCCGTCATTTGCCCTGACCTTACTGTATACTTCCCTCTTGTTTACACAAAGAGCCACATTTGAAGGAAGTGTCCATGGAGTAGTAGTCCATGCAAGGAAATAAGTATTTTCCTCTCCTATTACAGCAAATCTTGCAATACAGGAAGTTTCCTTAACATCCTTGTAACCCTGTGCAACCTCGTGAGAAGAAAGAGCAGTACCGCATCTTGGACAGTAAGGTACGATCTTATGACCTTTGTATAAAAGTCCCTTATCCCATATCTGCTTTAAAGCCCACCACACAGACTCAATATAATCATTGTGATATGTTACATAAGGATCATCCATATCAGCCCAGAAACCAACTCTGTCACTCATTTCTCTCCAGAGGCTTTCATAGGTAAATACAGAATCCTTACACTTCTTGATAAAAGGCTCAACGCCGTAATTTTCGATCTGAGGTTTACCGCTTATTCCCAGCTGTCTTTCAACTTCAAGTTCAACAGGCAGACCATGAGTGTCCCATCCTGCCTTTCTGAGAACTTTATATCCCTTCATAGTCTTGTATCTTGGTATAAGATCCTTTATAGCTCTTCCCAGTACATGACCGATATGGGGCTTGCCGTTAGCAGTAGGAGGTCCGTCATAAAATGTAAATACGGGACAGTTTTCCCTCGCCTTTATAGACTCGCCGAAAATATCGTTTTCCTTCCAGAATCCAAGAATTTCCTTTTCTCTCTCAACAAAGTTGAGATTGGTACTTACCTTGTCATACATAGGTAATTTTCTCCTTTCAAAACTTGCTTTTCCAAATAAAAAAATAAGCGCTGCACGTCCCCAGGACGCAGCAGCGCGGTACCACCTGAATTAACATATAATCATGTAGCAAAAATATGTTCTCTCTTTATCCGTAACGGGGATAAGCCGTCATAGCCTACTGGGCGATCAGCCTTTCGGTATGCCACAGTCAGGGTGATGTTCGGAATATACACTGACGCCGTGCTCTCACCTTCCACAGCTCTCTTTGGTCTTTTGCATATACCTACTGTCCCTGCTATAGTGTTTATATTAAACAATTACATTAATTATAATATGTTTTTTCCGATTTGTAAAGCATTTATTTTAATTTTTATAAAAAATTCAGGTATATTTTAAATTTTAGTCCCAAAATCAAACATATAAACAGAAAAACAGAGTAATTTTAACTCTTGGTCAAATTACTCTGCTTTAATTCCCCCGGCAAATTTGACAAAATTAATGTTTTCTGTCAGAATAAAATTTATGCCATAAGCTGCAATTATCAAATGTATAAGCACTCCCCCATATAATCGTGCTAACATTTTAAATACTGTTGATATCTGCCTCCCGCAGAATTATTTTATGTTTTTATATTATATCAAAACCTCAAATATTTCAATATGCTATGTTTAAAAATCATCTTTTAGGCACAAAAATCATGTTTTTTAATATATACATTTATCTAAAGCTCAAATTTCAGGTCTAAAACTCAGCCAATTATTTATTGTCTGTAATTATCATATATGGTATAATTATATAAAAAACAAACGGAGGTAAAATATGCAGATTGCGGTAATTGATGATTCGGTTAATGACAGAAAAATTATGCAAAGCCTTTTAAAATCTTTTTCGTTGGAAACAGGTATTAATGTTGATGTATCAGACTTTGAGAGCGGAGAAGATTTTTTACATGATTTCAAGCCCGGAAAATATGATGCCATATTCTGTGATATATATATGAACGGCATATCAGGTATTGACACTGCAAAACAAATACGGCTTCATGACAATACTTGTATTATTGTATTTCTCACAATGAGCAATAATTTTGCCTCTGAAAGCTATGAAGTTAATGCCTTTGGATACATTATAAAACCTGCTGACAAAGAACAGCTTTTCAGACTTTTATCACGTATTACCAAAATAACAGGAAACAGATGTCTTTACTTTAATGCAACTCTCAGGGACAAATCCTCTCTTAAACTTTCTATACCCTTTGACAATATTATGTATATTAATATTGCAAACCGAAAAGTTTACATTCATATGCCAAATGAAACAGTTGCTATTACTGAAACAATATCACAATGTGCAGAACAGCTTTTAAAGGACAGCCGTTTTTCAAACTGCTGTAAGGGCATAATTGTCAATTTTGAATATGTATCAAAGATACTTAACAATGACTTTATTATGAATAACAATGATACGGTGCCTATAAGAAAAAGATACAGCAATGATATAAAAAATCAGTATATGAGTTATAAACTGCATAGTATAATCAAGGAGCAATAATGAAAACAAAAATATTAACATTTATATTAATTGTAAATTTTATATCTGTATTTCCCGTAAACGAAAAGGTCTCAGCCCAATCTCTTTCCGTTATCAGTGAGGATATACTCTCAGGCTCTGCCCTTGAAACAGTCGGTGATAATATCGAATCAGGTTCTTCAGCCGATACCGGCACCGATAACATCATCACAGTCCTTGAAGTATCGGGGGAAGAAGTTCCTTTACAGTTTTTTCCTGTAAATTCGGAAATAACCGGGCTTGAACTGTATAATTATGCTGCCGTAATAACAAAGGAATATCTATATATCCACTGTAAGATCAAATGGGACTCTCCTGAGACCATAGACACCTCAACCCCGGGCAGGAAAACTCTCAAAGGTTATTTAATTCCTCCCGATGGCTGTATTTTTGAAAATAATGCCAAGCCTTACGTTGAAATTCCCATTATTATATATGATGAGTCAGGTGAAGGTACAGAAACACTCCTGCCCCCTACAGAAATTGATTATAATGATGACATAATCATCGTAACACCAGGCACAGATATATCCTCATATCTTGAAACAGAATATGAATATCCTGTTTACACAGAAACAGGCGATTATTTTTACTGCAATGTAAAATGGGAAAATATTTCATCCTTTACCGAAACAGGCTATCACAATATTCAGGGCAGACTTCGGCTCCCAAAGGGAATTAAAGCCCGGAATGAAGATGATACCATTGTTTACAAACGCTTTTATGTAATGAAGGACGATAAAATATATATCGGACCCCATTACAAGCATGGCAGCAGCGCCATAATATTCCCGTGGCTTAAAGAAATAGCTGACCCTGAAAACATTGAATTTTACTACTCATATGACGGAGAAAACTGGAGCATAGTTCAGGATGATTATTACGGTTTTGCAGATTATAACTATCTTTTCATATCCACATTAAAGCTTGAAGCAGATAAAGATTATTATTTCAGACTTTGCTATAAGGGCGAATATACAGACATTATCAAAATAAATTTAAGCAAAGATGAAATAACAAGCATAGGAGGCGACCGTGACGGCGGCGACAACAGCGAGCAGGAAATGCCGCCTGTCAAACAGTCCTACAGATCAGGCGGTCACGGTGTCACATCAGACAAGGATGAAAACCCTGTTATTACAGAAAAATCTGACGAAAACTCTACAACAGTTTCAGGTAAAAGACTTAAGGATATGATAAAAACACCTGATAACAAAATAACATTTGAAAAAGACGGTATTGAAGTTAAAATTCCCGGTGACTTCATAGAAGAAAATAACATCGAAGAAAATGATGCTGTTACTGTAACCATAGACAAAAAAGATGATAACAAATTTTCATTCTCTCTTGATATAAATGATAAAAAAATTAAAGATATTCCCCATTCGGAAGTTTATATTCCTCGCAAAAATTCTAAAGAGCCGGAAAAGTTTATAATAAACAGCACAGGTGAATATGATCTTCCCCCTGATAACATCATTGAAAACGAACCGTCTGATAACCCAAAAATTTCAGATAAAAATTTAACTTCAGCCGATGATATTATAACTGCCGAACAAAAAAACACTGTAACTCCGATACCTGTAATTTCAATAATAATTTTTTGTTCCCTGTTTATTGCCATATTGATCATTTTATGGAGGACTGTATTTTATGAAAAGCAGCAGAGATAAATATATTTACATATATGTTCTGGTTACAGCATTTTTACTGCCTGCTGCTCTTTTTTCATTTTTTAATGTTTTCAACAATAAATACACACATAAATCATCTCAGCCTATAAACGGTATTTTATACTTAAATCAGGCTGACAGCAGCAATATTACATTTTTAATAAACCAATGGGAATACTATGAAAATAAGCTGCTTACCCCCGATGATTTTAATAACGCCGCAGATTTATATGTTCAGTATGTATCTATAGGTGAATACACATCAATGCACACATATAAAAAGGGGACACCTTATGGCAGGGGCACATACAGCTTAAGGATAGTGTTTCCCGAACATGAGGATTACTACTCTCTTTATATTCCCGAGATCTATTCAGCCTATGATCTCTATATAAATGACAGCCTTATGCTTAAAATGGGGGATGCCGAAAATTACGAACCTGCTACCCAAAACCGAACTGTCACATTTAAGGCATCGGGAGACACCCGTATTATATTTGCCGTAAGTGACAACTCGGGCATATACAGCGGCATGGTATACCCTCCCGCAATAGGAAGCCCTCATATTATAACAAGCTACAGTAATAAAATAATATTTATAAATTCTTCTGTACTTGTATTTTTGATCATATGTTTTTTCCTTTCCCTTTACACGGCATTAAAAACGGGAGAAAAGACAACATATATATTCGCCCTTCTCTCCTTTGCAGCAATGGGCTTTATATGTTACCCCCTTCTGCATACCTTTTTTGTATCAACAAACAATTTCTGGTATGCCCTTGAAATATTTTTTCTTTATTTTGCCTGCAGCCTTATAATTCTGCTCCAGAGCAAGCTTACGGGAGTAAAAGTTTCTGCGGCATCGGCAGCATTTATTGTAAGTATAGCCATGTGCATACTTTCGGTTTTTTACTGTATAGGAGCACCTTTATTCACTGCAGGTATCAGAAGTACCTTTTCCCATATACTTACAGTGTATAAATGGTCAGTGCTTCTCTACTTGATATATACTGATATTTATTCCATTCTCCGTAATTCGGAAAAGACTGCACCTTTGATTTTCGGCACTGTCTTTTTTGCCTCTTCTCTTGTATTTGACAGGCTTTATCCCCTTTATGAGCCAATATACGGAGGCTGGTTTATAGAAACAGGCTGCATTGTAATGATAATATCATTGGGCTTTGTCCACTGGCGAAATATGATTTATTCATACAAAAAGGGAATTTCCTTTGAAGAAGAGCATAAATATATGCAGAAGCAGATAGAAATACAGAAAGAAAACTATGTCAATATAAGGGATAAAATAGAAAAGACAACAAAGCTCAATCACGATTTCAGGCATCATATTTTCGTAATAGAGGAATATCTGCAAAACAGGGAGTATAATAAACTTACGGAATATTTAAAGTCAATAAACAATGATTTTTATGTTTCGGAACCTGTTGTATTCTGTTCCAACACAGCCATGAATGCACTGATACACTACTACTATACGGTATCTCTTAAAAATTCAGTTGATTTCAGTGCATCTGTCAATGTGCCCTCTGATATACCAATAAGTGATACAGACATAAGCATAATCACAGGCAATCTTATTGAAAATGCCCTTGAAGCAACTCTAAAGCAAAGAACAAATGACAAAAGATATATAAAAATTTACGGCAATGCCGAAAAATCACAGCTTATACTGACTATTGAAAATTCATTTGACGGAAGTATAAGAAAAGACGGAGACAAATTTTATTCCTCTAAAAGAGATGATTTCGGTATAGGTATAGAATCCGTAAAGGCTGCTGTAAATAAATATAACGGCATAATCAACATTTCCCACACCAACAGCGTATTTACGGTATCGCTCATTTTATTCTATTAAAAGGGTGCCGCATTTGCAGCACCCTGATTTTATAATAATCTATTTTCTTTTATTACAGTTCATTTTACACCCGTTACAGCCTCCGCAGCCGCTTTTTCTTTCTCTTATGTAGCTTCTCACCGCCAGAAGGATCAATA
Organism: Candidatus Gallispira edinburgensis; assembly: GCA_904395805.1. GTDB lineage: Bacteria > Bacillota > Clostridia > Lachnospirales > CAG-274 > Gallispira > Gallispira edinburgensis. The sequence continues at coordinate 44,511 of CAJFNV010000026.1, forward strand.
TAAAAACAATTACCCCTGCTATAATATTTGAAATCATTGCAAAGCTCCTTTCAATTTATAGAATATACATAAAGCCGGAAGCAAAACATGCTCCCGGCTTTTGTTATTTATCTCCTTACAATATCAAGCCTTATTCCTGTCTTGACATCTCCGTCAATTTCTGACTGGGTAAAGGCAGGCACACATACCACATCAATGCCGTTTGGTGCCACATAACCTCTTGCAATAGCCACAGCCTTAACTGCCTGATTGACAGCCCCTGCACCTATTGTCTGTATTTCCACATCATCGTTATTTCTCAAAATTGCTGCAATTGCTCCTGCCACAGACTTAGGCTGGGAGTTTGCTGAAACCTTTAACATTTCCATTTCAAATACCTCCATAGCTGTAAATTACAAAAACAAAGTACAACCACAATCTGGTTCTGAAATTATTATATCCTTTTAAAATTAATATATTCAGGCAGCAATTCCAAAATTAATATATTTTGATTTTTACTTTATACCAATATTTACCCTTCCTTGTCAATTACCTCAATATCATTTGCAACCTTTGCATTACTGTCATCATTTAAAAGGGACTGTAATATGGTATTGTAAATAGAGCTTACATTTTGTTTCCAGTTTTTCTTTACCTGCTTAGCCATTTCCTTTGTCACAACAGTAATATTAAGCTCCATAAGAGTAACATCATCTTCAATAAAGCTGCATTTTACAATATACTCATCCTCGTCATACATAAAGTAATTTGCGGAAACGGCATATTCCTTTTTTATTACTCCCCTGTTTTTACGGACGTAAGTAATTATGCTTTTTCTCTTTGACTCGGGGATCAGCTTTGAGAAAGTATTGACGGTTTTTTCACCGTCATCTGTAAGGCTGTAATATGTAATGGTATCTTCCTTGTTAGTTTCGATAATACCGTTCTGTTCCATTTCGGTAATGTAAGTCTGGAATTCAAAATAGTCCATATAGTCATTAACGGCAAAGTTATACAAATGCTCCCATGACAGCGGCATATCCATCTGATACATTAAATATAAAATTATTAATCTGTTTTCCGTAACCAATCTGTTAGACTTGTACATACCATAATACCTTCTTAAAAAGTGAAATCTTAATAATTATACTGCATTTTGTCGAATATGTAAATCTAATTATTAATAAAAATTTATATAAATATTTTGTATAAAAACAACAAAAATTTTAGTAAAATATACTTAAATGGAATATTTTAGGATATATTGTATAATTTTACATATACTTAACATTGCAATTTTCTCTGAACAGATAAAGTATCACCCGGAAACAATACTTCACATCAGCCTGAAATCAACTAACAAAGCTTTTCTTCCCATTCCTTTTCTCTGAATCCCGTAAGCACAAAATCTTCGCCTGCAAGCACAGGTCTTTTAACAAGCATACCGTCACTTGCAAGTATTTCAAGAGCCTCATCCTCACTCATTGCAGGGATCCTGTCCTTTAATCCAAGCTCTCTGTACTTCATACCGCTTGTATTAAAAAATTTCTTAACAGGCATTCCGCTTTTGTCAAGCCACGCCTTAAGCTCCTCCTTTGTAGGATTTTCTTCCACAATATGTCTGTCCTCAAATTCAATTCCTCTGTCCTCAAGCCACTTTTTAGCCTTACGGCATGTACTGCACTTAGGATATTCCACAAATAACATATAATTTCTCCCTTCTTTACTTATGCTTATAACCTGTATATACGACCATTATAAGACATGCTTTCATTGCATACCCGGTATATATATATTTCATATCTCCCATCTGCTTTAATTCCACTGCTTATAAAACAAATTCCGTAAATTTATTATATCACAGCCGTTCTTAAACCACAAGAGAGAATACCCTGTACAAATTAAATTCCAATTTAACGCACCACTCCCCAAGCCTCCCTTGCCTAAAAAACATACATTATTTTGCAACTAACTAAGCCCCCCTTGCCTAAAGGGAGGTGGCTGTGCCGTAGGCACAGACGGAGGGATTCCCCTAAATTCCGGTTTATATGAGTGAGGAGTTAGGA
>CAJFNV010000027.1 GCA_904395805.1 Candidatus Gallispira edinburgensis
AATCCCTCAGTCTGCTCAAATCAGCTTCACTGATTTGAACAGCCAGCTCCCTTTAGGCAAGGGAGCCAAGAGGGCGGACACGCCGCTTTTTTGAACAGATAGGTTTATGCTAATCCTTTAAGTTGACAGTATTGCTTTAGGCAAGGGAGGCATAGTAAGTTGCAAACATAACGCATTTTTGGGGGATGGGATTTCACAGATTTCTTTAAGTTAATGATATTGGATTATTAATTGCCAATGAAAATTATTGGATAGATTAAAAAAATGCTTAAGCTGTGAAAGTATTATTAATATGAGGTTTAGTTGGTTTGTTTCTATTTATAAAGCAAGGAGGGAAAAAGGTGTTAAAGTTTTTAAAAAAATACTGGTTTTTTGGCTTGCTTGCCCCTTTATTTATGTGCGGTGAAGTAGCAATGGATCTGATCCAGCCAAGAATGATGAGAGTTATTGTTGACGAAGGTGTGCTGGGTTTATCAAACAACAATATAGGAGATCTGAATCTCATTATTACAACGGGATCAAAAATGATAGGTATTGTAATAATGGGAGGGGTTACGGGGGTGCTTTCCGGAGTTTTTGCCAATATGTTCAGCCAGAACTGGGGCAATGAAATAAGAAAGGCCTGCTTTAAAAGAGTTATGGAATTTTCTTTTGAACAGACAGACAAGTTTTCAACAGGCTCTCTTGTAACAAGAATAACAAATGATGTTACTCAGGTGCAGAATCTTGCAACACAGGCTGTGAGAGGATTTGTAAGGACCTCACTTTTGTTTTTCGGCGGTATATTCTGTGTTGCATCTCTTGACTTGAAATTCGGTACTGTGCTTGCATGTTCTCTTCCTTTTGTTGTTATAGGTGTTTTGTATTTTATAATAAAGGCTATGCCCTATTTTGATACATTGCAGAAAAAACTTGATAAAGTAAACAGTGTTGTTCAGGAAAATGTGGCAGGTGCAAGAGTTGTAAAAGCCTATGTAAAAGAAGGATATGAAGAAAAAAGATTCGGAAAGGCAAATAATGAGCTTGTGGACACACAGTTAAGGGTGCTTAAAATGTTTGCATACATGACACCTCTTGCAAATATTGTACTGAATATTGTAATGGTTATTATAATCAAAGTCGGTGCAATTGATGTGGAAAATGGCATTACAACTCCGGGAAGTGTAATGGCAGCAATTACATATTTGTCACAGATAATGCATTCTGTAATGATGCTTGCAATGATCTTTCAGACTGTGTCACGGGGAAAGGCTTCTGCTGACAGATTAAATGAAATACTTAACACGGAGCCTGTAATCAAAGACGGTAATTTTGAAGGTGATACAGGCGTAAAGGGTAAAATTGAATTCAGGAATGTTTCTTTTGCCTATCCTCAGGGAAATGGTGAACTTGTCCTTGACAATATAAATCTTACCATAAATCCCGGGGAAACGCTGGGAATACTGGGGGCAACAGGCAGCGGAAAGTCAAGTCTTGTAAACCTGATACCCAGATTTTATGATGCTACGGAAGGAGAAGTTCTTGTTGATAATGTAAATGTAAAAGATTACAGGCTCAGTGATTTAAGGGATAAAATTTCTTCTGCACTGCAGAAAAGCGAACTTTTTAATACAACTATAAAGGAAAACATAATATGGGGAAAAGCAGATGCAAGTGATGATGAAATAAAAAAGGCAAGTGACAATGCACAGGCAAGTGAATTTATAGAGTCAAAGTCTGAAGGCTTTGATACAATGGTAGCTGAAAAGGGCATGAGCCTATCGGGAGGGCAGAAACAGAGGATAGCAATAAGCAGGGCACTCCTTAAAAAGACTGAAATACTTATATTTGACGATACTACAAGTGCTCTTGACCTTAAAACAGAGGCAAAGCTTTACAAGGCTTTAAAAAAGGATTACGGCAGTATGACAAAAATAATTATTGCTCAGAGGATCGCTTCCGTAAAAGGAGCAGACAGAATTGCAATAATAGACAACGGTAAAATTGCTGCCTGCGATACCCATGAAAGGCTTCTTGCAGCAAATGAAATATATCAGGATATATATAATACACAGCTTAAGGGCGGAGGTGAAATAAATGAGTAACAGCAATGAAAATAAGCCTCAGGTCAATATTCGTATACCGGGAATGAGAGGTCCCAGAAATCATGGTATGGTTGAAAAACCAAAGGACGGAAGAAAAACGGTTTCAAAACTATTAAAGTATTTTGAAAGGGAAACAGGGCTTATTGTTTTTCTTATTCTCGTAGTGGTAGTTGTTGTATTCTGTTCCGTAATGGCTCCGGACCTTCAAAGCAAGGCTGTGGATACAATTGCAGAGGGCAGATACAGTGAAATAGGAGGCATACTGATAATTATGCTGATATTGTATGGCATAAGCAGTTTGTCAACTCTTTTTCAGAATTTAATAAGTGCTGTATTAAGCCAGAGGATCGTTAAAAAAATGAGAGAGGACTTATTTGCAAAAATAGTCGATTTGCCCATAAAATATATTGACAATCATCCCCATGGGGACATAATGAGCCGTATGACAAACGATGTTGAGAACATATCAAACATTGTTTCCCAGTCTTTAGGCTCTCTTGTATCGGGAGTTCTTACTATACTGGGTACTGTGGGAATGATGTTTTATCTGTGCCCCAGGCTTGCACTTTTATCCTGTTCCACGGTTATATTGACTGTTATTGTGACAAAGTATCTTTCAAAGGCAATGAGAAAGTTTTTTACAAAAAGGCAGGTGCTTCTGGGAGAACTTAACGGTATAGTTGAGGAAAAGGTGACAGGGTATAAAACGGTCGTTGCCTACAACAGACAAAAAGCTGTAGCCTGTGAATTTGAAAAAAGTTCGGATGAACTTACAAAAACGGGAATAATTGCCGAAATATTCGGCGGATCAATGGGTCCTGTAATGAATGTGATCAATAATATAGGCTTTCTTATTATAGCTGTGTTCGGAGGCTATTTTGCAATAGAAGGCATTATATCAATAGGTGTTGTGTCCGCTTTTATTGTGTATGCAAAGCAGTTTGGCAGGCCTATAAATGAAATCGCTCAGGTTTACGGACAGATACAGACTGCTCTTGCAGGCGCCGAGAGAATTTTTTCAATTATGGATGAGGAAAGTGAGAATAAAGAAGGAAGCCTGTCCATGGAAAATACAAAGGGTACTATTGAGTTTAAAAATGTTAATTTTTCATACAGAAAAGGGAAGCAGGTACTTTTTGATTTTAACCTTGATGTAAGAGCCGGTCACAAGGTTGCTCTTGTAGGAGCTACGGGAAGCGGAAAGACAACGGTTGTAAATCTCCTTATGAGGTTTTATGATATTGACAGCGGTGAAATATTGATCGACGGGGTCAATATTAAGGATATTTCAATTGAGGAGCTGAGGAAAAATACAGCCATTGTTCTGCAGGATACGGTACTGTTTTCGGATACAATAAGAAATAATCTTAAATATTCAAATCTTGATGCAAGTGATGATGAGATGATCGAGGCGACTAAGCTTGGAAATTGTTATAATATGATAAAGCATTTCCCTGAGAAGTTTGATACAATGCTTACAGAGGCAGGACAAAATCTGTCACAGGGGCAAAGACAGCTTTTGTCTATAGCAAGGGCTTTTCTTGCAGATCCGAAAATACTTATTCTTGATGAGGCTACATCAAGTGTTGATACAAGAACGGAAAAGCATATTCAGGATGCTATGGTAAACCTTATGAAGGAGAGAACAAGCCTTATTATTGCACACAGACTTTCAACAATACAGGATGCGGATCTGATAGTTGTAATGGATAGGGGAAGAATTGCAGAAACGGGAAATCATAAGGAGCTTCTCAGTAAGAAGGGAAAGTATTATGAGCTGTATATGACTCAGTTTGAGGGGAATAAGATCTGAGGGGGTAGCCCCCTCAGACACATGCAAATTGTGTTTAATGTTAGCTGTGTTGTTACGGTGAACAGGAATTTAACAGAGTGAGGAGTTAGGAGTTAGGAGTGAAAACCCTCAGTCCTTCGGACAGCTCCCTTAGAAGGGAGCCTTGGTTGGTGAGTTAAACAGGAATTTAATTGATAAGTTATTGTGGTTGTGTTTGAGTAACTATAACTCCTCACTCCTCATTCCTAACTCCTCACTCATATAAACCG
>CAJFNV010000028.1 GCA_904395805.1 Candidatus Gallispira edinburgensis
GCTCGCCCGCAATCAGCCTCCTTTGTAAAGGAGGGGGACCGCGTCAGCGGTGGAGGATTTTTATCCTAGCTGTTAAATTCCAATTTACCGCACTAACAACCATTCCCGGGGCCATTCAAAAATCAGCTCCTTCAAATAAAAAAAGCCTGCAGCTCACGGCACCGACCGAAAGCCACAGGCTCTTATTTATTTGATCAAACTGTTAGAAAGCACATCATTCATTTGAGAAGCCAATACAAATTCCATATTAGCCTTTCCATACTCAGGTATTTCTTCAAGATCAGGAGCATTTTCAACAGGTATGATTACCTTCTTAACTCCTGCCCTCTTTGCGGCAAGTACCTTTTCCTTAAGTCCGCCTATAGGCATGACCTTACCTCTTATGCTTATCTCACCTGTCATAGCTATATCAGCCCTTACAGGAGTTTTAGTCATTGCAGATACCATAGCAGTTGCCATTGTAATACCTGCGGAAGGTCCGTCCTTAGGCGTAGCCCCTTCGGGAATGTGAATATGGACATCCGTATTTTCAAAATCAATATCCACACCAAGCTCCTCCGCATTTGCCCTTATATAGCTCAATGCAGCATTATAGCTTTCTTCCATGACCTTGCCCACATTACCTGTTATCTTAAAGTTGCCTTTACCCTTTAATATGTTTACCTCTACATCAAGGGTCGTGCCTCCCACAGTAGTCCATGCAAGTCCTTTGCATATACCTACTTCATTTGAAGCGTTTATTGTTTCAGGCTTAAATATTCTCTTGCCAAGGAAATCCGTAATATTTTTCTTTGTCACAACAACAGGGTCTCCCCCTTCAAGCTGCTGCTTTACAACCTTACGGCAAACCTTTCCTATTGTTCTTTCAAGAGTTCTCACACCGGCTTCCCTTGTATAGCTTTCTATCATATCTTCAAGGGCATCCTTTCTGAACTTAAGCTGTGCCTTTGTAAGTCCGTTAGCCTCAAGCTGCTTAGGCACAAGATATTCAGCAGCAATGTGATACTTCTCCTCTGATGTATAGCTTGAAAGCTCTACGATCTCAAGTCTGTCCCTTAAAGGTCCCGGTATAGTATCAAGACTGTTTGCCGTACACAGGAAAAGACAACGGCTCAAGTCATAAGGCATTTCAATATAGTTATCCCTGAAATTAACATTCTGCTCACCGTCAAGTACTTCAAGGAAAGCAGATGCAGGATCCCCCTTGTAGTCCTTGCCAAGTTTATCTATTTCATCAAGAAGTATAAGGGGATTTGAAGACCCTGCCTGCTTGATGGCATTTATAATCCTTCCCGGCATAGCACCGAGATATGTTCTTCTGTGACCTCTTATTTCAGCCTCATCACTTATACCTCCAAGGCTCATTCTTACATATTTTCTGCCTAAAGCTCTTGCTATAGACTTTGCAATTGAAGTCTTTCCCACTCCCGGAGGTCCCACAAGGCAGAGTATAGGCGCACTTGGATTGTCTACCTTTAATCTTACAGCAAGATATTCCACAATTCTTTCTTTGACCTTTTCAAGTCCGTAATGGTCTTTGTTAAGTATCTGCTCAGCCCTCTTAAGGGAATGATTTTCCTCTGTCATGTTACCCCATGGAAGAGAAAGCACATTGTCAATATAATCTCTTATTACAGAGCCTTCTGCACCGCCCTGACTTGCTCTCTGAAGTCTCTGGAACTCCTTTTCGAGCTTTTCAACAGCATATTCAGGCATATTAAGGCTCTTCATTTTCTCTCTGTAGCCCTTGATTTCCTCTCCGGTACCGCTCTTATCTCCAAGTTCTTCATTTATGGCTCTCAGCTCTTCTCTCAGGAAATATTCCTTCTGAGCTTCCTCCATATTTTCCTTTGCCTTAAGCATAATGTCATTTTTAACATTTGCCCTCTGTATTTCTTTTTCAAGCATACCTATAGTAAGGAGAGCTCTTTCATAAATATCCGTTTCCTCAAGAACAGCTCTCTTATCCTCAAAGTTATGAATAAGCTTATCACTGAGCTTGTCACAAAGAACACCTAAATCATTTATTTTCTTTACATCATTTACAAGAGCAGGCTGAAGCATAGGCACAACCCCTCTGTACTTTGCAAACAGGTCCTTAAGGACTTCGACTGAAGCTGACATCTTCATATCATCGGCATTACTTATTTCAACCATTGATTCAACCTGGCAAAGAGTGAAATCATCACTTTTCTGAACACTGTCAATATAAGCTCTTTCAATACAGTTTACAGAAAGTTTTATTCCACCGTCAAGTCCTCTCATTGCATTTTTTATTTTAGCAACGGTACCGATCCTGAAAATATTGTTTTCAGTAATTCCCATATCATAATTTTTAGCGTTGACAAGCATCAAGTAACTGTCAGCACCCATAGCTGCCTTAACAGCCTCAACATACTCGTCGTCATCTATACTTATAGTGTAATTACACTTAGGATAGGGAACTATTTCGTCAAGTAATAAAATCGGCATAATTCTCATATTATCCATTTAACAACACCTCAATTCAAATTATAAAACAATCATACAATTTATAGTATACACGACAGAGCACACCTTTTCAAGTGCCAAAGCACACTATTTTTCTGCCAGAAGCTCCATAATTTTGTTGCTTCTTGAAATAAATTCCGTCATTTCCTCCTGAGATAAAGGCTTATGACTCATTACAGCAAGGTCATATACCTGTCTGCATATCATTTCCGCCTCATCTTTTCTCTCATCCTTCATATCAAGAAGAAGCTTCACAACATTGTTGTTTGCATTTAACACAAGAGTTTCGTCACTTGGGAAAGTTCTGTTGTCCATGCCGTACATGGCAGACATTTCCTGCATTCTTCTGCTCTGTTCGCTAAGCTCTATCATAGCTGAAACCTCATCTGATTTAAGGTTTTCGACCTTAAGCTTCAAATCATCCTTTTTAAGGGCTTCTTTAAAGAGATTTTCAAGTGATTCAGCATCAATTTCAGCCTCATTATCTGATTTAAGCATTTCTGAAACAGCAGAATCAATTCTCTCAAACCTGACCCCTCCGCTGTATGCCTCAAGGAAACTTACATAAGGCACATCAAGTCTTGTATCCAGAACAACGGCATCCATACCCTGATCCTTAAACATTTTTATATACTGTGCCTGCTGCTGAATGTCTGATACATAGAATACCTTGTTTTCAGCCTTATCCTTGTTTTTATCGGTATATTCTTTTAATGTTACATAATTACCCTCAGTCGTCTTAAAGAGAAGGCTGTCCTTGATCTTTTCATAAAAGTCATGCTCTCTCATAGCACCGTACTTGATAAATGGACTTATATCCTCCCAGTACTTCTCATACTCATCTCTTGACTTTTTGAACATTGAATTAAGCTTGTCAGCCACCTTCTTTGTAATGTACTTGCTCATTTTGGTTACATAACCGTCATTCTGCAAAAAGCTTCTGCTTACATTAAGAGGCAGATCCGGGCAGTCGATAGTACCCTTTAAAAGAAGAAGGAATTCGGGAATTACTTCCTTTAAATTGTCAGCAATAAACACCTGATTGTTATAAAGCTTGACCTGTCCTTCAATTGACTCAAGCTCATGTTTAAGCTTAGGGAAGTAAAGAATACCCTTTAATCTGAAAGGATAATCCATGTTCAGATGTATCCAGAACAGCGGGTCATTAAAGTCCGTAAATACTTTGTGATAGAATTCCTTGTACTCCTCATCGGTACACTCACTTGGTTTTTTAAGCCAGAGGGGATTGGTATCATTTACAGGCTTATCCTCCTGCTCATCGTCCTTCTTTGAGGCATCCTCAAAATAAATTTCAACAGGCATAAAGGCACAGTACTTTGCAAGTATTTCCTTAAGTTTCCAACCGTTTAAAAATTCCTTATTGTCATCTGAAACATAAAGAGTTATTGTAGTACCTCTGTCAAGCCTGTCACTTGTATCCATTTCATATTCAATACCGCCGTCACATACCCACTTTGCACTTTCTGCATCAGCTATGTAACTCTTTGAGTCGATCTGGACCTTGTCTGCAACCATAAAGGCTGAATAGAAACCAAGTCCAAAGTGACCTATAATGTCACTGCCGTTTTCAAACTGATCCTGATACTTTGTAATAAAGTCAGTAGCTCCCGAAAAAGCAATTTCAGTAATAAACTTCTTTATTTCATCAGCAGTCATACCAATACCGTTATCAATGACCTGTATTGTTTTAGCCTTTTCGTCAAGTCTTACAACTACCTTGAGTTTGTCATTTTCATCAATTTTGAACTGTCCCATTGTTCCAAGCTTTTTAAGCTTGGCAATGGCATCACAAGCATTGCTCACAAGCTCTCTTAAAAATATATCCGTATCTGAATACAGCCACTTCTTTATTATAGGAAAAATATTTTCACTGTTAATAGATAAATTACCCTTTTCCATATCAACATCTCCTTAAAAATCCTAAACTAAAATCCAAAATTGCATTCTTCTATATATAATTATACATACAAGTTTTAAAATGTCAAGTGTTTTTTAGCACTCAATTTACTTGAGTGCTGATAAATTAATATTTTCTTAATAATTTCTCTAAATTCCAATTTATATAAGTGAGGAGTTAGGAGCGAGGAGTGAGGAGTTTAAATTACCTTTCAAATCTGCAAAACAAAGGCTCCCTTGCCTAAAAAACATACATTATTTTGCAACTAACTAAGC
>CAJFNV010000029.1 GCA_904395805.1 Candidatus Gallispira edinburgensis
AAAGTATACTTTATCAGGGATTTTTATACACATTCCCCAATTATTTCTCTTACCAACAAAAAAAGAGAGGCATTTTCAGCCTCTCAAAATAAATCCGCAGATGTATAATACCACAATCCCATGTTACTTTGTGTTATCTAAAAATTTTACAGTCTATCCCCTGTACCCGTTCATATAGACCAGCAGCATATTTACATCGGCAGGACTTACACCGCTTATTCTGCTTGCCTGACCTATGTTTACGGGTCTTACAGCCTTGAACTTCTGCCTTGCCTCAATTCTCAGCCCCATAACCTCATCATAGTCTATATTTTCAGGTATCTTCTTAGCCTCAAGCTTTTTAAATGCCTCCACCTGCTTCATCTGTCTTGCAATGTAGCCTTCATACTTGATCTGAATATTTACCTGTTCTCTTACCTCATCACTTAATTCAGGTCTATCCTTATCAATAGGCGCAAGCATGTCATATGTTATTTCGGGGCGCTTTATAATGTCTCCCATATTTACACCGGTTGACAGTGGGGAACTGCCAAGGCTTTCAAGAAGACTGTTTACCTCTTCTATAGGACCGAAATTAATTTTGCTTACCCTCTTTATTTCATTTTCAATAGCTTCCTTTTTAGCTAAAAATCTGTCATATCTTTCCCGTGAAATAAGTCCGTATTTATAGCCATACTCAGTAAGCCTCATATCCGCATTGTCCTGTCTTAAAAGAAGTCTGTATTCAGCCCTTGATGTCATCATTCTGTAAGGCTCTCTGCTCTCCTTTGTAATAATGTCATCAATAAGCACACCTATATAGCCTTCACTTCTGTCCAGTATGAGAGGCTCCATACCCTTTATATATGCTCCCGCATTTATACCGCTTATTATTCCCTGTGCGGCAGCTTCCTCATATCCGCTTGTACCGTTAAACTGCCCTGCAGAAAAAAGACCATGTATATTTTTAAATTCAAGGCTCAGTTTAAGCTGATTTGCATCAATACAGTCATACTCAATAGCATATGCAGTCCTTGTAAATCTCACATTTTCAAGTCCCGGTATAGTTCTGTACATTGCGATCTGCACATCCTCGGGCAGAGATGAACTCATACCCTGTATATACATTTCATTTGTGTCCTCACCTTCAGGCTCCACAAATATCTGATGCTGTGTCTTGTCTGCAAAACGTACCACCTTGTCCTCAATTGAAGGGCAGTATCTGGGACCTGTACCTTCGATCACTCCCGAATAGAGAGGCGAACGGTCAAGATTAGCCCTTATAATATTATGGGTTTCCTCATTTGTATAAGTAAGATAACAGTCATACTGTGGTCTTGAAATATCCCTGCCAATATTCTCAAATGAAAAAGGAGTTATTTTTTCATCTCCCGGCTGAGCCTTCATTTTGGATATATCCACACTCTTTGCATCTACTCTTGCAGGAGTACCTGTTTTGTATCTGAAAAGACGTATACCAAGCCTTTCAAGGCAGGCACTTAATTTTTCAGACCTTCTTAAACCGTTTGGTCCGCTTTCAATGATGGTATCTCCGTAAAGACAACGTGCCTGTAAATATGTACCGCTGCATATAATAGCAGCTTTACACTTGTACAGTGCACCGCTTTCGGAAACAACTCCCGTGACCCTGTTGTCCTCTGTTAAAATATCAACTATCTCTCCCTGCCTTATAAGGAGATTTTCAGTGTTTTCAAGTACCTTTTTCATTTCGGTGTGGTACTTTGCCTTGTCAGCCTGTGCTCTTAACGAATATACGGCAGGGCCTTTTCCCGTATTAAGCATTTTTATCTGCAAGTATGTCTTGTCAATATTTCTTCCCATTTCGCCGCCCAAAGCATCAATTTCCCTTACAAGGTGACCTTTTGAACTTCCTCCTATATGAGGGTTGCAGGGCATCATTGCAATACTGTCCAGATTAAGGGCAAAAAGTATGGTTTTAAGCCCCATTCTTGCAGTTGCAAGAGCTGCTTCACAGCCTGCATGACCTGCACCTATTACACAAACATCAACCTCATCGGCTGTATATAATTTCTCCATTTTTTCCACCTCAAGTATAATTAAAATCCGCCTTCATTATATGCTCTTGTTATTACATAAGAAGGTTCGTAATATGCACTTGTATTATAATTATCAATAACCTCACAAATAGGATCATTATAAACTCTCATTATGCCTTCTACATAATCTTCACCCGGTTTCAGTGTATCAACAATAAGCCTCATATAAACTTTTCCCATCTGAGTTTCTCTTGGTATATTAGGAGCAAGCTCTTTATCAACATCCAGTATATCAAAAGACCCTTCTTCCAATTTATATTCTACGATCCATTCTGCCTCAACCTTAAGAGGATTTTCACAGTGAAGTGTATTTGCAAGACTTATCAAACGATACAACTCATTTTTTCCTATAGTATTAACCACATATTTATTTTTCTGATGAATTTTTCTGGCAACTCTTTCAATCATATAACATATAAAATACAAATCATTTTCTGTAATTTTTTCATCTTTAAAAAACATATTTACCATATCTTATAACTCCTTTCAAATTCAAGAGAATTTAAGGATTTTTCTGTACAAAAAACGATCTGATGTGTAGGATACTTAAATTTAACAAGCTCCCAAAAGGACGTTTTACTTATTTCTCCTCTGACATAATCTTCAACATAATCCCATATAGTATCATCTGCCATGGGACCCTCAACTATATCATAGTTATGATCATTTCCTCTTCTGCAATTTACCACAAACTCAAGCCATTCATCTGTCATTTCATTGAATTTTTTAATTTTCAGATCATTGTTTTTATTATACACATATACATTTACTATATGTTCCTTTTTCTTAGTAAGTGCCCATCTCTGAGCCTGTTTTTCCATTACTGTGCAATAAAATCCGTATCCAAAATCCTTGTAAAACCCATTTACAAGAATTTTATGTGTATCTACAACAACATTACTTCCATGATAAAGCTCCATAATTCACCACCCCATTTAAACTCTTTCGGTAAATTTACTATTTTTTAATAAGCATCTTCCAATGCTTGCTTATCTTCTTACTGTCTTCTCTGCTGTACTCACACATTTCAACAGGCTCATCAACAAATTCCCAGTCCCTGAAAAATTCTGTTATATCATTAAAATCCATATAGAAATGAGGTACATTGTTTTCCGTAGGCGTGTCATTTCTTATTATTGTATTTTTATCAACTGCATTTTCAGCAAAGGCAGTATAACTCCAGTGTCCCTTTGAAAGAAGCGTAACAAAAAACTCACCTTTTGGTTTTAACACTCTCTTGATTTCATTTACTATTTGCACAAATCCCTCACCGTCAGTATGATATATTACATTGTAAGCCATAATACAGTCAAAACTGTTATCCTCAAAGGGAAGTTTAAGTATATCGGAAACAACAGTATTTATATTAAGACATTTTTCATCAGCCCATTTTTTAAGATGGCAAACTCCGTATTCGGACAGATCCAGAGCCGTAACATTAAATCCATTTTCTGCCATATACACAGAATGCCTTCCCAAACCACAGCCAATGTCAAGAAATTTATTAAATCCCAGACTAGTCCATCTTTCAGCAAGATAGGGACTTTCCACACATGGTATAAGCCACTTTTCTTCTTTATTTCTGCTCCAGTCCCAGCTTTTTGACTCTATCATTTTTTCACCTCATTACGATTCAAATACAGGCAATATCACCCTAAAACTATGTCATCCATTACTTTCCCAAACAGAACTCACTGAATATCTTATCAATAATATCCTCTTCAAGAGCCTCTCCCGTGATCTCTCCCAGAGCTGCATAAGCTTCTGTCAGATCCATTGATATGAAGTCCTCGGGCATTCTGTTTTCAACGGTTTCCATAACATTTTCAAGATACTTTTTCGCCTTAAAAAGACTTTCCTTGTTTCTCTCACCTGATATCAATACCTCATTGTTGATATTAATATGGCCGAATGAAAACATTTCCTTTATTTTTTCGTATATATCATTTATTCCCATGTCAGACTTGACGGAGATATTCACAGGCTCCAGTTCCTTTATAGCCTCCATATCTATCTTCTGTTCAAGATCAAGCTTGTTTACAAGAGTTATTGTTTTCTTTCCCTTAACAAGGTCAATAAGTTCCCTGTCCTCATCTGTAAGTTCCTTGCTTCCGTCAAACATAAGAAGTATAAGATCCGCCTTTTCAGCAAGGCTCTTTGACTTTTCAACACCGATCTGCTCAATAACATCATCGGTAGCTCTTATTCCCGCAGTATCTATTATATTAAGAGGAATACCATGTACATTTAACATTTCTTCAAGGCTGTCCCTTGTAGTTCCCGGTATATCAGTTACAATAGCCCTGTCCTCTTCAAGCATGGCATTTAAAAGAGAGGACTTGCCCACATTTGGACGTCCCAGAATAACTGTCCTTATGCCTTCCTTGTAAATTTTTCCCGTGTCCGCAGACTTAATAAGTTTATCAACAGCCATAAGGGCCTTTTTTGTATTTTCAGCCACCATATTGTATGTCATAGTTTCATCGTCATGCTCGGGATAATCTATACCTGCCTCAATATGGGCAAGCATTGTAAGTATATCCTCTCTTATTTTGTGTATTTCCTTTGAAAGCCTTCCTTCAAGCCTCAGCATAGCTGCCTCACGGCTTGCATCCGTCTTGGCATTTATAATATCTATAACAGCCTCAGCCTGTGTCAGGTCAATTCTTCCGTTTAAAAAAGCCCTCTTTGTAAACTCTCCCGGCTCTGCCATTCTGGCTCCTGCTTTTATAACTGTATTAAGCACAGCAGTAACGGCTCTGTATCCGCCATGGGTATTTATTTCAACAACATCCTCACGGGTATAGGTATTAGGCGCCCTCATTACAGACACAAGTACTTCATCTATAACCTTGTTATCATAGACAATATTGCCGAAATGGATCGTATGGCTTTTCTGTTCCGAAAGCTTCTTTCCCTTTACGGAGGCAAAAATACTGTCTGCAATATTAACAGCCTCATTACCGCTAAGTCGGACAATTCCAATACCGCCGTTTCCCGTTGCGGTAGATATAGCAGCTATAGTATCATCAATATTAACCTTAAGCATAGTATTAAACCTCCATAACATTTTTAATTAATTTTTAAAAGGCACAGGCTGACGCCCATGCCTTTAAAATTTTCTTTTTAATAACTTAGTAATTTCTTCTGTTAGAATAATTGTTTTTTAAAGCAATTACAACATATCTGTAAGGCTCGGTACCCTCACTGTATGTAGTAACATATCTGTCATTCTGCAGTGTTGCATGAATTATTCTTCTCTCATAAGGATTCATAGGCTCAAGAGTAATGTTTCTTCTGTTATGCTTAGCCTTTTTAGCAAGATTAAAGGCAAGCTGTTCAAGAGTTTTCTGTCTCTTTGCTCTGTAGCCCTCTGTATCAAGAGTAACATTCATATAAGGATACTCACCCTTATTGACAACAAGGTTAGTAAGATACTGAATACTGTCAAGAGTTTGTCCTCTCTTGCCTATAATAGTACCCATATCATCGCCCTTCATATCAATAAAAATATGCTTATTATCCTTAAATTCAGCAGTCATTTCAACATTCATCTTCATGTTGTCAAATACTTCCTTAAGAAAGTCTGTAGCAACTGCAATAATTTTGTTTTTATCTTCTTCTGTAAGACTTGCTCTTGCTGATTCATTTTCAGCAGCAGGTTCTTCGGCAGTAACTTCTTCGCCCTTTTCTGCAGCAACAGTTTCTTCTTTTATTATTTCAACTGTCTTTACTTCTTTTACTTCTTTAGCCTCAGGTTTCTTCACTTCTTTGATCTCAGGCTTTCTCTCCTGCTTAGGTTCAGCCTTCTTTTCTTCTTTTGCTTTATTGTCAGGAGCCTGTACATCCTCATCTTCACTGCCTATCACAGTAACAAGGACCTTTGCAGGCTTTGCCCCGATACCAAGGAAGCCCTTTGTCGGCTCGTCAATAACCTTGTATTCAACATCAAGCAAGCCTACGCCAAGCTTAGTGCAGGCATTGTCAATAGCTTCATTAATAGTCTTACCTGTCATTTCGATCTGTTTCATTATTTATTTCCTCCCTTTTTATGCTTCTTCTCCTTGGGAACAATTATTTCGGCAGCGCCGATCTTTTCAAAATGTCTGTTAAGGAAAAACTGCTGGCAAAGCTGGAATATATTAGATACGATCCAGTATACACCAATACCACCGGGCAGGGACATAGTGATCCATGCCATCATAAGAGGCATAGTAATATTCATAATTCTCTGCTGTGACTTCATAGCAGGGTCAGTAGTTTTATTCTTCTTTGTCATAAGCCATGATGACAAGAAAGTTGTAACACCTGAAAGAATAGGAATAATAAGTTTAGGTGTCAGAGAAAAACCTACTGTCTCTGTAAGATTAAGTCCCAGGAAATATTCAATTGAATTCTTTGTAGCATAAGCCGTATCAAAATCAGCAGAAGCAATTGCCGTTCTGAGCTGATCTACCTCTCCGGGGTCAAGAATATTGATTATTCTGTTAAAAAGATTAACGTCAATAGTTGTCCCGTCAGGCACACTTCCGAATTGCGCAAAGCTTCTTACAAGCTCAAGCACTGTGGAATCTGACTGTGCTGCTGTAAGCACAATAGTTGACAGCTGAGTATAAACCTGATTTATAATTTCAATATACTTAAATGGATTCTGCATTACATGATAAAGTCCAAGGAAAATAGGAAGCTGGATGAGCATAGGCAAGCATCCGCTGAAAGGACTTACATTATTTTCACTGTAAAGCTTCTGAGTCTCCATCTGCATTTTTCTCTGAATTTCGGGATCAGTTGTGCTGCCTTTGTACTTTTCCTGTATTTTCTTAAGTTCGGGAGAGAGAGCCTGCATTTTAAACATAGACTTCTGCTGCTTATAAGAAAGTGGAATCATAAGGCAACGGGTAAAAATAGTCAGTAAAATAATAGAGATACCCAATGAATTTGCGTGAATACCAAGGCTATAGATAATGTTGAAGAAAAAGTCAATAACATGACCTAAGATCCATGCAATAGGCCCAACAATAACACCGGGATCCTTCATAATGTTTCTGGAAACAGCTAACAAATTTAGCAACAACGGTATATCCTCCTTTATGGTACAGGGTCATAGCCACCCTTGTGAAAAGGATGACATTTCAAAATTCGTCTCACAGCCAGGTACCCGCCCTTCCAACAGCCATACTTCTCGATCGCCTCATAGGCATAGGCAGAGCAAGTAGGGACAAACCTACAACACCGGGGTGTACATGGTGTAATATATTTTCTGTAAAAGCCTATTAAAAATAGTGCTGTTTTTTTCATAAGGTTCTCAATCCTTCTTTTCCGACTTCAGTAATCTCTGTTTTTTAAGCAAGTGCAAAAGCGCACTTTCAATTTCCTTGTAACCGGCATCTTTAGCCGAATTTCTTGCTATGACCACGATGTCATAGCCGTTTAAAATATTCTTTTCAGATAATCTGTAACTTTCTCTCAACAGTCTTGTTATTCTGCTTCGCACTACACTGTTGCCAACCTTCTTACTTACGGAAATTCCGTATCTGTTGCCTTCACTGCCATTTTTGATGGAATACATAACAAGCAGTCTGTTGGCAATTGAGCGCCCTCTGTTATATACATATCTGAACTGATAATTTTTTTTAAGGGATTCGGTAAATAGCATTTTCATCCCCCTTTTACTTGTTGAAAATTGGTTCGACAATTTTTAGCGTGGTTCATTTTATTGCATCTGTTTCATGCTCCCATATTGGCTCCCTTCTAAGGGAGCTGTCAAGCCATACAGGCTTGACTGAGGGTTTTCCGTTATACCACATATTTTTCAAAGAACCTTAATTTCCGCTCTCAGAACAATAAAGCCCACTTAAAAAGCGGGCTTACAATTATGCAGATAAAACCTTTCTGCCTTTTCTACGTCTTGCAAGTATTACCTTTCTGCCGTTAGCAGTTCTCATTCTCTTTCTGAAGCCATGTTCTCTGCTTCTCTGTCTTTTCTTTGGCTGGAATGTCATCTTCATATCAAAAGCACCTCCTTATTTAAAATACTCTATTTACTTAAAGTCAAATCAAGCACTAGTCCTATTATAGTGTAAAAATCCTCTTTAGTCAAGAAAAATTTTTCATTTTCCATACAATTAATTAATATTTGTAAAATAAGAACAACTTTTACGGGCATAATAATATAAAAATTGTCAGGGGAGAGATACAAAAATGCAAAAATGGGCAAAAATAATATCAGGGCTTATATTCATATCCCTTTCCATAAATCTTTTTCTTTCACCCCACTCTCTTGTCGTGGGCGGAGCTTCCGGTGTGGGTATTATACTTGACAAGCTTTTTAATATTCCCATTTCCGTCACAAACCTTATTATCAACATTCCCCTTTTATTAATTGCCATAAAAATAAAAGGCTATTCCTTTGTAAGGGATACATTTTTCACTACGGTTTTGTTTTCACTTATCTTACAGCTTACGTCCGGACTTTCTCCCATATATACTGATCTTATTATTGCAGCAGTGTTCGGAGGCACACTTACGGGTATTGGTGTGGGGCTTATATTTCTTGGAAATGCCACAACAGGAGACAGCGATCTTCTTGCCACCATTATACATCAATACTACCCATACTTTTCAACAGCAAGGATAATGCTTGTTATTGATATGCTTATTGTCCTTTCGGGAATGTTCGTTCTTGGTATAACCCCTGCCCTTTATGCTCTTATAGCCATATATATAATGGGCAAGGTAATTGATGTAGTTCTTGGCGGCTTTGATTTTGCAAAGGCAGTGTTTATCACATCGTCAAACAGTACAGCCATCGGACTTACTCTTACAAGCCAGCTTTCAAGAGGTGCCACATATATTGACTGTAAAGGCATATACACAAATGAAAACAAAGGCATGATATTGATCGTGGTCTCAAAAAGAGAGATACACAAGCTGAAGGAAATCGTATACGAACTCGACAAAAATGCCTTTGTAATCATAAACGATGTAAGAGAAATACAGGGCAATTTCAGAAAATAACATTAAATCCCCCTCATCACTTATCCACAGCCGATTTTTTCTCAAAAACCACTCACTTTGTGGAAAAGTTACCCTTTCTCAACAGAAGTTTTCGCCTTATCCCCAGAGTTTTCAGACTTTTCCACAAACTCCTGTTAAAATATCCTCAAACCCGCTTTGTAATTGCAATTTTTACTGTGGATATATTTTCTCAACTCTATTTTCAATTTTTTTAGCATTTCTTAAAATTCACCCTGTTTCCGTATATTTCACCTTAATTATACACAGCTTTTACATTCAGCTTATTTTTATACAATTTATCCACTTATTCACAAAAATTCTGCTCATTTTACATACATATATTTTTATTATTCACATAACTTTCCACACCCCTTGTTAATAAAATCAAGCTCTCTGCCATATAATTTTACAGGCATAATTCATAAACCATAGAAAATTTTAACAATTTTTTCTCATCACAAATAAATTTATTGTATGTTTTGCCGACTTATGTTATAATTAGGCAAAAGGAGGGATTCTATGAATTTAACTGTAATGTGGCTTGTTCTTGCCATAATACTTTTCATTATTGAAGCAATTACAGTTGGTATGGTCTGTATATGGTTCGGCATTGCAGCTGTTGTTTCAATGCTCAGCACATTTGTTACATCAAATGTTTACATACAATGGCTCATATTCATTATTGTTGCAGTTGTAACACTTGTATTATTCAGACCTCTTGCAAAAAAATCAATTTCCGATTCAAAGGAAAAAACCAATTCAGAGGCTTTAATAGGCAGGACAGCTTTTCTGACGGATGAGATCAATGAGGAAAAAAGGGGCAGGCTTAAAGTCGGTGATGTGAGCTGGATAGCTGTTTCACAATCAGGCGAAACTATAGCCAAAGGTGAAAAGGTAAAGATAGTATCCATCACAGGAAACAAGCTTGTTGTACAAAAAGTATAGGAGGGATCATATGATATTTGTTATTATATTACTTGTTATTATTATTGCCGTTGCAGGCTCATGTATAAGAATAGTGCCTCAGGCAAGGGCTTATGTTGTTGAATTTTTAGGCGCATACAAAACTACATGGAGCACAGGTCTTTACTTTAAAATACCTTTCTTTGAAAGAGTGGCAAGAAATGTCAACCTTAAAGAGCAGGTTATTGACTTTCCGCCCCAGCCTGTTATCACAAAGGACAATGTAACTATGCAGATAGACACAGTTATATTTTTCCAGATAACAGACCCTAAGCTTTACTGTTACGGTGTTGAAAATCCTATAAGCGCCATTGAAAACCTTACATCAACATCACTGAGAAATATCATAGGTGACATGGAGCTTGACGAAACTCTTACATCAAGGGAAGTAATAAACGCTAAAATGGGCACATCTCTCGATGAAGCAACAGATCCATGGGGGATCAAGGTAAACAGAGTAGAGCTTAAAAACATAATGCCTCCTGCTGCCATTCAGGAATCTATGGAAAAGCAGATGAAGGCAGAAAGAGAAAGAAGAGAAGCTATACTTATTGCGGAAGGTGAAAAGAAATCCACAATTCTTGTTGCAGAAGGTAAGAAACAGTCAGCAATTCTTGAAGCAGAGGCTGAAAAGCAGGCTGCAATTTTAAGAGCAGAGGCTGAAAAGGAAAAGAGAATAAAAGAAGCCGAAGGTCAGGCGGAGGCAATTTTAAAGATACAGCAGGCAAACGCTCAGGGTATAACAATGCTCAAGGAGGCAGGAGCAGACGAAAGCGTTCTTACATTAAAGAGCCTTGAAGCCTTAGGTAAAATGGCTGACGGCAAGGCTACAAAAATCGTTGTCCCAAGCGACATTCAGGGCATTGCAGGTCTTGCAACTACATTAACAGAAGTTATAAAAGATAAATAAAAAGCGAGGTATATTATGAAATATGAAATTATAGGCACAACCGTTCCCGCTGTTGAACTTGAACTTTCAGCAAATGAATCGGTCTTTTCACAAAAAGGCGGTCTTGCCTGGATGACAGAGGGTATTAATATGACAACAAACGCAAAAGGCGGTCTGCTTAAAGGGATCGGACGTATGTTTGCAGGAGAATCCCTTTTTATGGTTACATATTCAAGCTCAAGGGATGGTGCAAAGATCGCCTTTGCCTCAACAGTTCCCGGTTCTATAATGCCAATTGATGTGTCCTCAAAGGAATATATTATACAAAAAGGTGCGTTTTTAGCTGCAGAAACAAGCATTGACCTTAAAACCGTATTTACAAGAAGAATAAGCTCAGGTCTTTTCGGCGGTGAAGGTATAATTATGCAGTCAATAAGAGGAAACGGAAACTGTTTTCTTGAAATAGACGGAGATACCGTAATTAAGGAGCTTGCACCTAATGAGGTCCTTAAAGTTGATACAGGAAATGTTGTAGCCTTTGAAAGCTCCGTAAACTATGAAATTGAAACAGTTAAAGGCCTGACAAATATCTTCTTCGGAGGCGAAGGACTTTTCCTTACAAAGCTTACAGGTCCCGGAAAGGTAATATTGCAGACACAGAACTTTGCAGACTTTGCAGGCAGAATTTCAAGATACATACCAACAGGTACATCAAATTAATTATTTACAAAATAAATGCTAAGGTTTTAACCTCAGCATTTATTTTTTTGAAAAATTTCCATTAAGTCCTTGACATTTTAATATTACAGTTGTAATATATATGTATACTACAACTGTAATATTAAATCAAAGGAGCGATTTTATGAAAAAATTATTCACACTTATCATTTCAGCAATTACATTGTCACTTTCACCGGGCTGTCAGTCTGCCACCAGTGATGAACCTCTGTCAGCTCATGCTGATTACAGTGCCTATTTCAACGGTATAAACGGCTGTGCCGTATTTTATGACTATGACAAAAATACCTATACCTTCTACAATGAGGAGCAGTGTAACACCCGCTACTCACCTTACTCCACATTTAAAATTGTCGCCGCTCTTGAAGGACTTAAGGAAGGAGTAATTACATCGGAAAATTCCACTATGGAATACAGCGGAGATACATATCCCTTTGAAAGCTGGAACAAAAATCTTGATCTCAGGGAAGCTTTTAAAGAATCATGTGTATGGTATTTCAGACAGGTAATAGACGGCGTAGGACAGGAAACAATGGCAGCAGATCTGGAAAAACTTAACTACGGTAACTGTGACGTAAGCCAATGGGAAGGAGAGCCTATAAACGCTCAGGCAGATTTAAACGGTTTCTGGCTTGACTCTTCCCTTGAAATATCCCCCATAGAAATGGTAAATGTTATTTCAGATATCTTTGAAGGAAATACAGACTATAAGAAAGAGCACATAGCCATTTTAAAAGATATTATGAAAAGTGACAAAGAGGGCATATACGGCAAGACAGGCACAGGAAAAGACGGCTCTGCATGGTATGCAGGCTTTTATGAAGAAGAAGGCAGAAATATTTACTTTGCAGTTCACCTTTATGACAGCGCAAAGAAAAATATAGCCGGCGCCAATGCCAGAGAAATTGCAGAAAACATTATTGATTCTTTATATTAAAATTTGCACTGCAAAAGGGACCTCCATACGGAAGTCCCTTATGTATTATAATATTCTGTTACTGCAAATTAAGGCTTATAATAAGCCCCTTATTCACCTTCTCCATCATTTCACTGTCAAGATAGCCTATTTTTTCTTTAAGCCTTCTTTTATCAATTGTTCTGAGCTGTTCAAGGAGTATAACAGAGTCCTTGCTCAGTGAATAATGACTGCTGTCCACTTCAATATGAGTAGGCAGCTTTGCCTTGTTGATCTGTGAAGTTATTGCAGCACAGATCACTGTAGGTGAATATCTGTTCCCTACATCATTCTGAATAATAAGAACCGGTCTTACACCGCCCTGCTCAGAACCGATAACAGGGCTGAGATCCGCATAAAAAATATCTCCTCTTTTAACAATCATATTATCACACCTTATTTCAGTATAGTGAAATAGCACCACAAGCTCAAACTTTATGTACAAAAACAGTCACTTAAATACTTTGACCGCTTAAGCCTGCTTAAATGCTCTCTTCTTATGTGATATTATGGTCATATTCAATTTCTTTTATACCTTAGTTTACCTTTTTTGTATTTATAATTTCACCATTTTTTATATAAACTCTGGGCACTCTCTTTCCCACATTGCACACAATTTCATAATTAATTGTACCTGCAATTTCGGCAAGTTCTTCGGCAGAAACAGTATTTTTGCCGTCACTGCCCATAATTATTACACTGTCCCCTGCCTCTGCATCAGGTATATGGGATACATCGACCATCATCTGATCCATGCACACATTTCCTATAACGGGAGCATATTTCCCCTTTACGATTACTCTGCTCTTATTTGAAAAAGCTCTTGAATACCCGTCTGCATAACCTATAGGGATAGTTGCGACCTTTGTTTTATGGGTAGTAAAATAGGTCCTGCCATAGCCAACGCTTACATTCTTCTCTAAATCCTTAACATAGCTTATCTGTGACTTGAGGCTCATTGCAGGCTTAAGATTAACAGGGTGCGTAACCTGGTCACTTGGGTACATACCATATATAATTATTCCTGCCCTTACCATATCAAGCTGGAGCTCAGGCATATCAAGTATTGCGCCGCTGTTTGCACAATGTCTTATAAATCCGCTATATCCCATTTCATTAAGCCTGTCAGTCACATATCTGAACTTCTTATACTGAACTCTTGTAAAAGTCTTATCCTTTTCATCTGCCGTTGCAAAGTGGGTAAATATACCTGTTACCTTTAAATTGGGCAGTCTGAATATTTTTTCGATCTCATCAATGCTTTCATCTGTAGGCATAAAGCCTATTCTGCTCATGCCCGTATCGATCTTAATATGTACCAGTGCTGTTTTTCCAAGCTTTACTGCAATATCGGACATAAGCTTTGCCGTTTCATATCTGAATACTGCCTGGGTAAGAGAATAATTTATAACCGTTTCAAGCTGCCCCTCAACAGTATTTCCCAGTATAAGTACAGGCACCTGTATACTCCACTGCCTTATCTGAACACCTTCATCACAGGTAGCAACGGCAAGCTGGTCCGCACCGTTATAGAGGCATACCTTGCTTACCTCCTCGGCACCGTGACCGTATGCATCAGCCTTTACAACAGCCATAAGCTTTGTTTCAGCCTTAATTCTTTTTCTTATTTCTCTTATATTGTTTCCTATGGCATCAAGATCAATTTCAGCCAGTAATCTGTGGTATTCATACATTAAAATCATTCTCCTGTTTATTTAAATTCCAATTTATATGAGTTAGGAGTGTGGAGAGTGGAGAGTGGAGAGTGGAGTTATAGTTACTCTTAAATTCCAATTTACCTCACTGACACTTGCAGGTAACTAAAAGCCTCCCTTGCCTAAAGGGAGGAGGAGAAACGCTTGCGTTTCGGAGGAGGGATTCCCTAAATTCAAATTTATCGTACCGCCAAACAAATAAATTCCCAACTTACTTCAACTCCTCACTCCTAACTCCTAACTCATCAAAGCTCCTCACTCCAATATCTTAAAATCCTCATCCTTTAAATTACAATTATAAACGAAATTGCTGAATTCTGCAACTATTCTTTCATTGTTTTCATCATCATATATTACAAGTTTAAGAGGATCCTGACTTTCATTGTCGACCCAAAGTTTTTCAGTTGCAAGAAGTTCATTGCCGCCTGCAAGCTTAGCCTCAAGAACAGTACACCTGCTTTCATCAAGATTTGCCGTTTCAACTCCCACATCCTTGCTCTTTACATAGTTTTCAAGAAAACTGAACAGTATTATTTCACGTCTTGACGCCTTGTCTGGAGGATTTACACTTATTTTATTCTCTTTCAGATTAGGATTGTACTGCCACACCATTTCCCCGTCATACATTATAACATTGTTCTTATATTCATCAGGTTTGTCTGTTTCAATTCTGTACCTGCCGTCTTGGGCAGCCACCTGTCTTGTTTCGTACAGGGTTTCTCCCTTGTTTGATATGTATGTAAGCTTACAGTCTGTGGAATAGCTCTCCATTGCCATGAGCTTATCCTGTATTGTGGGGTATGAATTTTCAGCCCTACCGCAGCCTGTCATCATAAGTATGAATAAAAATAAAATTAGCCTTTTCATAATAACCCTTCTCTTTATTATAGGTAATTATATGAAAAGACTAATGTTTAAATACATATTAATTATTTTTTCTTCTTTGTCTTTGCGGTTTTATCACTTTTAGCCGCCTTTTTCTCTGCCTTGGCTTTTTCCTTCTTAGCCTTTTCCTCAGCCTTGATCTGCTCCGGACTCTTCATACCGATCATATTTACAATATAAAGTCCTGCAATTTCAATTTTAACTGATTTTTTCACAGGAAGAGCATTATACACACGCTTATCAGTAATAAGTGTAAGTATCTGAGGTCCGATCTTGACCTTAACAAAGCACATTTTCATAAATTTGCTCCACTTAGGCACATTTTCGGTAACAGCTTTAGGCAAAGACGTAATATTTTGCATTCTGTCCCTTGACTTATCTATAATATAAGCAGTCTGGAGCATTTTATGCTGCTCGATCATTTCATTCTGCTCATTCATTCTCTTATAAGCCTTCTTATTCAGATAAACAAGAACACCTGCAATAACAGCAATAATAACAACAATCAATATAAGCCAGTCGCCCCAACTCATAGATTCATCCTCCTTTCACTATCTCCTGTCAACATAAGAGAGATACTATTTTAAAAGTTATATCACATTAACCTCATATAAATATCATTATAGTTGACTTGACAGACCTTGTCAAGTCAACTATAATTAAATTAGTACAATTTTTTAAAAAGGAGGGTTAAAATGTCTGAAATTCCGGAAAGGCTCAGGAATAAGGTAACAAATGTACTTTCACTTCTTGACTATATGTATCCCACGGAAGACAAGTGTTACTTAAACCACAGCAATGCCTATGAGCTTTTGATCGCAACAATGCTTTCTGCCCAGTGCACCGATGACCGTGTAAATATGGTTACGGAAAAGCTCTTTAAAAAATACACAAGCCTTGAAGCCTTTGCTCAGGCGGATATTAAGGAGCTTGAACAGGATATACGCTCAACAGGTTTTTATCACAACAAGGCTAAAAACATTATTACAGCAGCAAATCAGTTACTAACCGAATACAACGGAGAAATGCCCTCTGATATAGACTCTCTGACAGGTCTTGCAGGAGTGGGCAGAAAAACAGCAAACGTCGTAAGAACACATATTTTTCACATTCCAAGTATAGTAGTAGATACCCATGTTAAAAGAATAAGCAATAAATTAGGTCTTACAGAAAGCGATGACCCTGTTAAAATCGAATTTGAGCTTATGGATATTTTCCCCGAAGATCACTGGGGAAGATACAATACACAGGTAATAGCTCACGGCAGGACTATATGCAAGGCAAGAAAACCCGACTGTGAAAACTGCCTGCTAAACAAGGAATGCGATTACTACAACGGGAAATAGAATAATTTATTTAAGGAGGATGTATATGAAAATCTGGCTTGAAAATTTTAAAAACAGAATACTGGACACATTTAAAGAGAGAGTTGTTTTTATAGGAATACAGGGAAGTCACGGCAGAGATGAGGCAACAGAAAGCAGTGACATAGACGTTGTGGTTATACTTGATAAATTTACATATGATGATTTAAAGACATATAACGATGCCATATCAGATCTTCCCTACAGAGATAAAATATGTGGATTTGTTTCGGGCAAAAAAGAGCTTTCAAACTGGGTCGCATCAGACCTTTTCCAGTTTTATAATGATACAAAATCTCTTTACGGTGATTTAAGCTGGCTCAGTGGCAGAATAAGAAAAGATGACGCATGGCGCTCCTGCAAGTCTGATGCCTGTACGATTTATCATAGCTGTGTTCACAATTCCCTCCATGAAAGAGATACAAATATTTTAAAAAACCTCTATAAGGAAGCTGCCTTTGCCCTTCAGGCAAAATACTATTACAAAAAGGGCAAATATATCAGAAGAATACATGAACTTGTAAATTACTTAACAGACATGGATGCTGTTATTCTTAACAATTACTTTGACAAATTTTATGAAAAAGACTTTGACAAGGCTTCCGAACAGCTTATGACATGGTCCGCAGATATTATAAACGGCAATATTTAAGAGGTATCATATGATCATACTTATTTCGGGCAGTTCCCATACAGGCAAGACCCTTTTAGCACAGCACCTTGTGGAAAAATATAAATATTTCTGCCTTTCCATAGACCATATTAAAATGGGGCTTATCAGGAGCGGAGTATGCCCTCTTTCTCCCGAAAGCAGCGATGATGAACTTACTCCCTATCTCTGGAACATAGTTAAGGAAATTATTAAAACAGCTATAGAAAACGAACAGAATTTAATCATTGAAGGCTGTTACATTCCCTTTGACTTTATGGATCATTTCGGAAGTGATTATAAGCCGTATATTAAATACATATGTATCATTTTCAGCGAAAACTATATCAGAGAAAATTTCGCTCTTATAAAAGATAAAGCAAATGTCATTGAAAAAAGACTTGATGACAGTTACTGTACAAAGGAGCTTTTGATACAGGAAAACAAATTTAACCTTGAAATGTGCAAAAAACATAATTTAAATTATGCCCTGATTGAAAATAACTATATTTCGGACCTTAAGAAATACACAAATGACATCTGAATAATGAAATATTTAAAATCGCCGTATAAATATGCCTTGTAAATCGCATACTATATACGGTGATTATTTTATGATTTCAAATATATTAGGCATAGTCACAGGCTTTGCCAACGGTTTTTTCGGTGCAGGCGGAGGAACGATACTTGTTCCCGGTATGGAGCGTTTTCTTAATGTTGAGGAACACAAAGCCCATGCCACAGCCATAGCAGTAATACTTCCCCTTTCTGTTATAAGTGCAGTCATATACGCCTTTAAAATTGACATTCCATGGAGCACACTTATATATGTAAGCATAGGCGGTATCGCAGGGGGCTATGCAGGTGCCAGAATATTAAGCAAATTTTCGGGTAAATGGCTTCATATTATATTCGGCGGCTTCATGATAATAGCTGCCGCAAAAATGGTGATGTAAATGATAATATTGATATTAACAGGTTTTATAGCAGGCATAATAAGCGGTATGGGCATAGGAGGCGGAACAGTCCTTATTCCTGCCCTTACTATTTTTATGGATATTGAGCAAAAGACAGCACAGGCAATAAACCTCTTTTACTTTATACCTACAGCCGTAATTGCAATAATAACTCATATAAAACATAAAAGAATAGAAAAGGGAATCCTTAAACCTCTCATTCTCTGGGGTATCATCGGTGCTATAGCAGGTTCAATCGTAATGAACTTCCTTGACCCCTCTCATCTTCGCTTTGCCTTTGGTATATTTCTCTTTGTTCTGGGACTTCTTGAAATAAAGAAAGGAATAAAAAAGCAAAAAACATAAATTCCGGTTACCGGCACTGACACTTGTGTATAAATAAAAGCCTCTCTTTCATAAAGGACAGCACTTTCAACTTTCTGAAAGACGATCCTTTGGGCTGTCCCGTTCTTTCAATACACAAAATAATCTTTTCTTTTCAACACTCTTTTTTGAGCACCTTAATGATGCTCTTTTTGTCATACAGTTTTCAATGTTCACTTATTTAGAAATTATTTTAATTTTTCAATTAAACCTGACTTTTAATATTTAGTCTTACCATTAAAGAAAAAAAGAAAAGGAACCTGCGCAGTAACACAGATCCCTTTTCATGTAAGCAAATTATATTTAAAGGAAATTAACTATTTTTAAAACTATTTTTTACTGTGACAGCTTCCTGCCATGCCGCAGCCCGAACAGCCGCAGCCACAGCCTCCGCCGCCATTTTTCTTTTTAATTATCATACTTCTTACAATAAGTACAACTATAATGAAAACTATGGCACCAACAATAAATGTACCCATATAATTCCTCCTTAAACCTCAATGCTTAATTTACTCTTAAATGTTGTGCTCTCCTTGTATGGTCTGAATAAGAGATAAAGTGCAAATGCAACAATTACAAGTGAAGCAATAAGACCTATAACATTAGGTGAGCCTGTAAGTGCAGAACCAACCTGATAAATCACAAGTGCTGTACAATAAGCAAATACACACTGATAACCGATTGCAAACAATGTCCACTTAGCTGAGTTCATTTCTCTCTTGATAGCACCGATGGCAGCAAAGCAAGGAGCACAAAGAAGGTTAAATACAAGGAATGCATAACCTGCAACAGGAGTATAGGCATTCTGCAATGTACCCCATATTTCAGCACCATCCTCGGCAACTTCAGCAAAACCGTAAAGTATACCAAATGTACCTACAACGTTTTCCTTTGCGATCAAACCTGTTACACAAGCAACAGTCGCTCTCCAGTCACCGAAACCGAGAGGAGCAAATATCCATGAGAATATATTACCGATATTTGCAAGTAAGCTCTGTTCCATATCTACAGCACCAAAGCCGTTTTCGCCGAAGCCGTAGCCTGAAAGGAACCACACCAAAATAGTAGAAAGCAATATGATAGTACCGGCTTTCTTAATAAATGACCAGCCTCTTTCCCACATACTTCTTAAAACATTGCCAACTGTAGGCCAGTGGTATGCAGGAAGCTCCATAACGAAAGGAGCAGGATCACCGGCGAACATCTTTGTTTTCTTTAATATAATACCTGAAATAATAATGGCAGCAATACCTACAAAGTAAGCACTTGGTGATACCCACCATGCGCCGTCTAAAAGCGCACCTGCAATAAGAGCAATAATAGGCAGCTTAGCACCGCAGGGGATAAAAGTAGTTGTCATTATTGTCATCTTTCTGTCCCTGTCATTTTCAATCGTTCTTGAAGCCATAACACCGGGAACACCGCAGCCTGTACCTATTAACATAGGAATGAATGACTTGCCTGAAAGGCCGAACTTTCTGAAAATTCTGTCCATTATAAATGCAACTCTTGCCATATAACCGCATGACTCAAGGAATGCAAGGAATATGAAAAGTACGAGCATCTGAGGAACAAAACCAAGCACAGCACCCACACCGGCAACAATACCGTCAAGTATAAGTGACTGTAACCAATCGGCACAGTTAATAGCCATAAGTCCGCCTTCAACCAGTACGGGAATACCCGGTACCCATATGCCGTAATCAGCAGGATCAGGCTCATTTGCAGTTACTTCTTCTGCCTCAGCCACAACATCATCCGTAATTTCAACGCTTTCTGTTACAGCGCCTTCCTCGTCAACTATA
This sequence comes from Candidatus Gallispira edinburgensis, assembly GCA_904395805.1. Classification (GTDB taxonomy): domain Bacteria; phylum Bacillota; class Clostridia; order Lachnospirales; family CAG-274; genus Gallispira; species Gallispira edinburgensis. Next base: position 20,378 of record CAJFNV010000029.1, read on the forward strand.
TCAACTGATGTTTCTCCCTCTTCCCATGCAGCAAGTATCTGATCAGCTCTGTCAAAATCACCCACAGCTTCTTCATATTCAGCAGTGCCGTTGCCGAAAAGGTGGAAACCGTCACCGAAAAGACAGTCATTTGTCCAGTCAGTTACCCATGTACCTACAGTAGTTACCGAAATGTAGTAAACTATAAACATAACTACAGCAAATATAGGAAGTGCAAGGAATCTGTTTGTAACGATCTTGTCGATCTTATCAGAAACCGTAAGAGAGCCTTTGTTCTTTTTAACATAAGAACCTTTAAGAATTGAAGCTATGTATACATATCTTTCATTTGTTATGATACTTTCGCTGTCATCGTCAAGCTCATCCTCAACACCTTTAATAATATCTTCAACATTCTTTAAAGCTGAAGAATCAAGTTTAAGCTGTGACATAACCTTTTCATCACGCTCAAAAACCTTTATAGCAAACCATCTCTGCTGCTCATCAGACACCTTGCCCTTTAAAGCCTCTTCGATGTGAGCAATGGCATGCTCTGTCTCGCCGCTGAATGTATGCATAGGTACAGTCTTTGTTGCACTTGCAGCCTTAACAGCTTCATTTGCAGCCTCCCTGATACCTGTGCCCTTTAAAGCTGAAATTTCAACTATCCTGCAGCCAAGCTGTCTTGAAAGTTCGGCAGTATTTATCTTGTCACCTGTCTTTTTAACAACATCCATCATATTTATGGCGATCACAACAGGAATACCAAGTTCCGTAAGCTGAGTTGTCAGATATAAGTTTCTTTCAAGGTTGGTACCGTCTACAATATTTAATATTGCATCAGGTCTTTCGTTTATAAGGTATGTTCTTGCAACAACCTCTTCAAGTGTATATGGAGAAAGGGAATATATACCCGGTAAGTCCATTATAGTAACATCACTGTTAAACTTAAGCTTACCTTCCTTTTTCTCAACCGTAACGCCGGGCCAGTTACCCACAAACTGGTTAGACCCTGTCAACGCATTAAACAGTGTAGTCTTACCGCAGTTAGGATTACCGGCAAGTGCAATCTTAATACTCATTTATTGATCCTCCTTCAATTTATTAAATATGTATTGAAATTTATATATGACTTTTTCAGGCATTTTCAACCTGTATCATAGCTGCATCGGCTTTTCTTATGGAAAGCTCATAACCTCTTACAGTAACTTCAACAGGATCCCCTAAAGGAGCAACCTTTCTTATGTAAACATCAACACCTTTTGTAATGCCCATATCCATAATTCTTCTTTTGACAGCGCCCTCGCCGGTAATTTTAACTACCCTAAGTGTTTCACCTATTTTAGCTTCTTTTAAAGTTTTCATAATGACCTCCTAAACCATAATTTTGTTAGCCATTTCCTTGCTTACAGCAACTCTTGACTCTTTTATATTTACAATAAGATTGCCGCCCATGGCAGCAACAACGGTAACACTTCCGCCGACAACAAAGCCAAGAGTTTCAAGGTGTTTTTTTACCTCCTCTTTGCCGCCGATTTTTTTAATAATGTTTTCCTCTCCCGCTTGACATAGTGTTAAAGGCATCATATAATCCTCCCCTTAATATCACACTTTTTAAGCATTTTCATATTAACGTGATGCATCATAATTAGCAATAGCTATCGAGATTAGCATTTTCTATTCAAATTAACTTTAACTATTTTAATTAGAAAGCACTATCTTGGTTAGCTACTTCTAACCATAAGGATACACCATAAACCAAATTTTGTCAATAGAAATTTATAATTTATTTTTGATTTTTTTAAGAAAATCTTTCGTCAGTAAAAAATCATACCGAATAAATTCCAATTTACCTCACCAATACACTGACAACCCAATCATTTGTAGGGGCGATCATCGATCGCCCGTGGCTCCCTTGCCTAAAGGGAGCTGTCAAGCGTAAGCTTGACTGAGGGATTCCCTTAAATTCCGGTTTAACGCACCAACAACCTGACAACCCAACCATTTGTAGGGGCGAGCATTGCTCGCCCGCAATCAGCCTCCTTTGTAAAGGAGGGGGACCGCGTTAGCGGTGGAGGATTTTTATTAACTTACTAGTCTAAATTCCAGTTTAACCCAACAGTACACTAACACCAACGATCTGTAAAAAGGGACCGGACAATGTCCGATCCCTCTTAATTATACAATATTTTTAATTATTTCTTTCAAAACATAAGCAGTATCTTTTTTATCGACTTCACCATCACCATTATAATCTGCTGCCTTCTGTCCAAGTACATCTGTTATAGCACTGTTATCAGCTATATATCTCTGACCAAGTATAACATCGGTTATATCGACCTTTCCGTCAAGGTTACTGTCGCCGATATCAGCCACTCTCAGATTTTTGATCCATGCACAATCCTGTCCTTCTGAACCTGAACCGTCTTTATCATATTCCCATGTAATTACATTTTCCCCTTCTCCAAGTACAATGCAGTTCACATATGGAGCATCAAGAGTATAATTACTTCCTGATACAGGAGCCTGTTTCTTACCGTTAACACTTGTTCTGAGCCAGTCACCGTATTCCTCACTTGAAACACTTGCTTCGTAATAAAGTATTCCAGGTCCTTCAACAGTTACGGACAAAGACGAAGTACTGCCATCATCGGTATTAGTGCTCTGTGCATAGAACATACCGTTTTCTTTAACTATATTCCAGCCGGTATTGCTTTCCTTAATTTCAACATCCTTTGGTGAATTTTCAAAAAGCTTTTCAGCCTTGTAATTAAGGTAAATTATCTCAATTCCCGGCGGATATAAATTAGTATTGTCCGCAAAGGAATCCTTATAACAGTAAACAGTTGTTAGACCACAGTTGTTGAAAGCATAATTTCCTATACTTGTAATACTTTCGGGTATTGTGATCTCTGTAAGTTTACTGCAGCCGTTAAATGCACCGTAGCCTATGGATGTAACTGCAACATCATCCAGAATTCTCTCCGGTATAACAACCCCTGAAACAGTCTTGTCACAGCCTGTTATCTCTCCTGTATTTATATTTATGTACATATATCCGCCTGTTACGGGATATTTTGCAGTATCTCCCTCAAAAATTATGGTTGTTTCTTCTGTTCCCGGCTCATATGATGTATTTACTGCAACTTCATTAACCAATACATCAGCTGTACCAAGGACACCCAAATCAGAAGATACCGTATCCAAGATCTGTACATTTGCTCCTAATACAGTCCCATTTAATGCTGCTGCATCATTGATATTATATGTCACGGTAAATAATGTACCGCTTTCTGTAAATTCAGGAAGAGAACCTTCTGCTGACTGACTAAAGTCCTTATCAAATATACAGTAAGCAACCTTGACCTTGCCTAATTCAGCCTGTGTCTTAACTCCGTCTGCACCTTCAAAATCTGTATCTCCTGCTGCAGGGATATCATCAAACTGAGCTCTAATATTTTCAGCATTTGAAGCATAAACTCTTATATCATTACCCAATGCATCCTTAGCAGTTAATGTAATATCACCGTCTGCTGCACTTACAGGAGTAAGAACTGCAGGATCAAATGTTAAGAACATTGTATAGTGATTAAAGCCTGCATTGTTAAGCACAGCCTTATAGTTAACAGTTAATGTACCATCATCATTAACTACATACTCAGGAGTTATAGCTACACTGCTTTCAGCAGGAGCGACAACATCTTCCGTAGTAGTTTCTGTATCTTCAGCTGTTGTAGCCTCTGTTGTTGTTTCAACAGAAGTACCCTCTGTTGTTTCAACAGTCGTAGTTTCTGTTACATCTTCACCCGGAGCTGAAGACCCCTCTGAGTAAATAGCATATATACAGATGTTAGATCCCTGACCTGCCACCCAAATTGTTTCCCCTGCCTTAAGCTCTACTGTAAATGTATCATATATTGAAGTGCTTCCGTCATTGGCAAGGCTTGCTACAACTGCAGCTGTGCCTGAAGGTGTTGTACCATCAGTAGTGAAACCTGTTATCTGAACATCCTTAAGGATGAAGTTAGCCTTGCCGCTTGATACCCTGTGATCAATATTGACAGTTGTGTCTGCCTTTGCTGTGATCTTGTATGCAAGGCGGTAACTCTTTGCCTCAGGAACCTGATCTGTTCTCAGGCTTGTATTAGTGCCTGATGACTGAGAGTATGATGTGTAATCCTTGCCGTTTACAGTGTCAGCACCGTAGCTGATTGTCTTGTAATCCATCCTCTGCTCTGTCATTATTGTAATGCTGCCGTTATCAAATACTGTAGCACCTGCCTCAGCAGTTGCCTCGGGTGCATAGTAGAACCCACCTGAAACTGCAGTCTCTGTTGTTGTTTCAACAGGAGTTTCTGTTGTACCCTCTGTTGGTTCTTCAGGCTCAGATGGATCTAATGAGCCGCCTTCCACAACTGTAATTGTATAAATTCTTCCGCCTCTGTTATATCCCCTATCAGGGCTTGTAATAGTGTAAGTATCAGGAGCTAAATCATTAACTGTAACAGTAGTTCTGCCATTAGCTGAACCTGTAACTTCACCCTCTGTTACTATTGCGCCTGTGCTATCTAAAACCGCATAAGCAGAAGTGTTTGAGCCTCCTGTACTTGAAAAATCAAATGACAAGACAGAACTTTTAGCTGTAGTTGTAAAGCTGAACTGACCTCCGTCATTTTTAGCCAACTCTACAGAAGATACAGCACTTGTAGCACTTGAAGTTCTCTTTGTTATTTCACCAACAACAGTAAAATATGGATCAACTTCAATTTGAGTCAACAAATCTTTATCTGCACCAGCTTGAAGAGTTGTTGCATCAAAGGAATATGCAACATTGACATCTTCATCCAACTCATCGTCTTCACCTAAATACACTATCTCTGTTCCTTCAGGATAAAGTTCTGCATTATCAGCTGCACCACCGCTATAACAATATACTCTTTCAATATTTGTACCCTCAAATGCAGTACTATTTATACTTTTGATTTTCTTTGGTAATAATATTTCTCTAAGTGCTGTACAGTTTTTAAAAGCAGCGCTGTATATATTTTTAACACCCTCCTTAATTTCTATATTCCCAAGATCTATACAGCCCGCAAAAGCACTTATTCCTATGTAATCTGAACCTATAACAACACTATTCAATTCTTTACAATTATAAAAAGCATAACTGCCTATACTTATTACACTATCCGGTATTGTTATGCTTTCAAGTGCGTAGCATCCTCTGAAAGCATATTGCCCAATATACATTACCCCTTCAGGTATTATTACATTTGAAAGAGCACTAAAACCGTCAAACGCATGATCCTCTATTATTTTCACACTTTCAGGTATTTTTACACTTATAAGAGACATACAATTATAAAAAGTATTACTAAATATACTCGCTACTCCTTCTTTTATTTCAACACTTTGAAGTCCTGAACAATTATAAAAGGCATAATCCCAGTCTTCTACACTTCCCGGTATAATTACACTTGATAATGCATCGCAATCCTCAAAAGCATAATTCCCAATAATTGTAACTCCCTCAGGTATTGTTATATTTGAAATCAAACTACAACCACTGAAAGCATAATTCCCAATACCTGTAACCCCCTCCGGTATTGTTGCACTTGCAAGTGATGTACAATTTTGAAAAGCCGAGTCACCTATATTCGTAACACCTTTGTTTATTTCAACACTCTCAAGTCCTGAGCAATTATAAAAGGCATAATCCCAGTCTTCTACACTTCCCGGTATTGTTACACTTGTCAATTCACCACAATCCTCAAAAGCATAGCTTCCTATGCTTGTAACTCCCTCTGGTATTATTACACTTGCAAGTGCCGTACAATTTCGAAAAGCTGAGCTGCCTATATTTGTAACACCTTTGTTTATTTCAGCACTTTTAAGTCCTGAACAATTATAAAAGGCATAATCCCAGTCTTCTACACTTCCCGGTATTGTTACACTTGTCAATTTACCGCAATCACCAAAAGCATAGCTACCTATATTTGTAACTCCCTCTGGTATGGTTATACTTGAAAGCAAACTGCAACCACTAAAAGCATAACTGCCTATACTTGTGACTCCTTCGGGTATTGTTACACTTGTAAGGGCTGTACAATTCTGAAAAGCCGAGCCACCTATATTGGTTATCCCTTCTTTTATTTCAACACTTTCAAGACCTGCACAATTGCTAAAAGCACTGTACCAGTCCTTTACACTTCCTGGTATTGTTGCACTTTTAAGAGAACTACAATATCCAAAAGCATAACTGCCTATACTTGTAACACCTTCCGGTATTACAACACTTGTTATATTACTGCTTCTAAAAGCATTGTCAGCAATAACCTCAACCTTAACACCGTCAATCCTCTCCGGTATCACAACATCCGTATCGCTCCCCGTATACCCCGTAATACTCCCTGAGCCGTAGTCAAACTCAAAAGCATCGCTGTCTGTATACACAACATTACTTTCAGCTTCCGCCGCCAGAGTCACGTCAGTGCCGTAAAAACCCGTTCCCGATATGACCATTATAACCGCCATTACAGCACTTAGTATTCCTTTTAACTTTCTCATAAAACGCTTTACCTCCTTTTAAATATTTTCTTAATACTAATTATACTTTTTCCGTCGAAAACTGTCAATTTAATTATCAAAAAAAATTAATACAATTTTAATATTTATGGTAAAGCTGATTTCATCTATATAACTTTAAGGTTTTATTGATACTTTGAAATTCAATATCATATCAATAATTCTATCTATACGCCATCTTACATATCATAAGAGGATATATCCCCTCTATGCCCTTTGCCACAGGCTCAGCCCTTCCTTCCACATAATCAGCAAAATTCTTAAGCATAATATGATAAGGTTTCTTTTCGGAAACAAAATACAGTTCTTCAACGCTCCCCTTTATATTATCCCCGTTATTAACATGAGCACTTTTTATATAGTCAATAGAATTTTCATACTTCCAGAGCTTCACATTGTTCCCCTCTGCAACGATCCTGCCTTCCGTTCCCACAATTTCAATTCTGTCCTGCCCCATAGGCTCCCCTGTTGAAATTATAAAAACTCCCGACTTATCCTTATACTTCATAATAAGAGTAGCCTCATCATCTACATCAAAATCATTGTACTTGCCATAACAAACATTTGCCAAAACCTTCTCCGGCATACCGAAAAACCAGCACCACAGATCAAGGAGATGCTGTCCCTGATTAATAAGGGCACCGCCGCCTTCACCCTCCCATGTACTTCTCCAGCCTGCAGAATTGTGATAATGCTGTGTTCTGAAATTTTTGCTGCTTTCAAAAAGAATTCTCTTAACACTTCCTATTTCATTGTTGTCAAGAGTTTTCTTTATCCATTTATACAATGGCTGCACCCTGTTGTTAAACATCATAGCAAATGGTATTCCATCAGCCATTTTATTCATCTTTTCCACATCTTTAACACTTATTCCCGACGGCTTGTCACAGAGAACAGCCTTGCCCTTTTCAAAAGCCGCCATTGCAATTTCGGGATGGCTCCTGTGAGGAGTGGTTATAATTACAGCATCAAAATCAAGAGAATTGTTAAAAAGCTCTTCACAGCTTTTATATATTTTAACTCCCGGCATATTTTCCTCTGTCCAGTCACTGTTTTCCTCGGATCTTGCCACTACACCCACAATCTCCATATTTTCAATTTCGCCCTTGTATATAATTTCGGCATATTTTTTCCCCTGCACACCTAATCCTATTATTGCAGCTCTTATCATAAGATCTTCTCCCTTCTTTATGATTAAAAATAAAAGTCCGCAAGCTGACCCTGCGGACTTTCAGACATTAATTATTTTTTGTTTTAATATGTTCCTTTACCTTATCAAGGAAATCCTTCTTAAGTGCCATGCTGTTGCCGCCATTGTCGATCAATATTCCTGCATAATCAGCACCGGTTATATCAACAATACTGCACACATCCTTAAAATTGAGCTCAAGGAACTGAACATCCTTTCTCCATGCTCCGATAGCCTCAACACTTGTAAACACAAGCAAAAAGCTGCCATTTTCACCATGCATTGAATAATATCCCATACTGGTAATATTATGAGTTTTTTCATCTGCCTCAACAATTACAGGCACAAAAAACTTGTCACTTATAAGTCTTGAAACAAACTCGGTTTTATTTTCCTTAGAGGAATTTTCCTTAAGTTTTAAAATACATTCTGCTAATGCCTTGCTCATATAACACCTCTTATTTCTTATAAAAAGGAGTAACTCCGATTATATACTTCTGTGCAACTTTATCAAATGAAGGCATAAAGCCTATTGTTTCTCCCTGTTTCATAACACTGTGGGCAACTGCCGCAATTCCGTCAAAGGCAGCCTTAAGGCTTCCGTCTTTACAGAATTCAACTACTACAACAGGAGTAGGATCTTCCTCTCCCTTTCTTATAGTCTCCATATAGTATGCAGCACTTATGTTATCCTGACTGTCAAAATACTCTCTTAAAGCCTTAACAATATTTTCGGGAGGATCATTAACAGGCTTAAGCCCCATGTTACCCTCTGTCTGAACTTTTTCAGGCTTAATTATAACATTTGGATTGGATATTCTTTCTATGCTCTGCATAAGACTGTTCTGTATGGCAATATTACATCCGCAGGGGTCAATAACAAAGCCGTCATAGCCCTTTGTATTAAGCACCATCTTTTTAATATCGTCATAGCTTCTTATAAGATACATTTTATTTGGATTTTTATTCCACTTTTCAAGTTCCTCACCGCTTGTAAACACAGCCAGATACACAAGCCCCTTGCTTGTTTTCATTGAAAAATAATTTACCGTAGCATCTGCGGGAATTTTATTGTCAACAGGTTCAGGTACTATCACAACAGGCAAAATAAACTTCGCCCCTATAAGCTTCTGCAGAAACCATAGTCTTTTTTCCTGTGTAACCTTTTCCTTAAGCTTTGAAGCTGCCTCTATAAGAGCAGTATTATCAATGGGAATATTCATATACTAGATCCTCCGATTATTCCTTGGGCAGCATTTCCTCTCTCGGAATAGCAATATTTTCGCCCTTCTCATCAATTATAAATCCGTCAAGACCACTGTTTTCCTTTGTCACGATTTCTCTTATGAATACAAAATTCTGTAACATAGTCATAACGTCATCTCTTTCACCATAGCTTTTTCTAAGCTCATCAAGGCTTGTAAACACACTTAAATATCTCTTACCGTCCGGTGTTTTTAAAGCACAAAGCTTTCCGTTCTTTTTATCTCCGCTTTGGTTCTTGTCCACTGTAACAGGCACATATAATGTAGCGTCAATTACAGCCTTGTAAAATTCCTCCTGAAATATTACTGTTCTTACAGCCTTAAACTGCTTCATAGCTTCTACGAGCTTAGTATTATCCGGTGTCTTATTCATTTTCTTACCTCTCAATTTATATTTTATATTTTTATACCAGTATAAAATGGCATAATTTCTGTATTTATCTTTCCAGAACTTCGTCGATTATATCCTTAACAGTTGAAATTTTATCGACCTTGTAAACATTTTCACCGCAGAAAACCAGAGCATTATCAATATCTCCGTTAGCTCCGTTAAAAAGTGCCAGTGAAATACAGTACGGTATTGTTTTAGGGTCACAGTGAACCAGGCATTTAAAGCATCTTGTGACCTTGCAGCCCTCCGGAACAATATCTTTTATAAAATGGTTATTAAGTGCTCTTCCCGGCATACCAACAGGACTTTTTACAATTTTAACATCCTCAAGCTTTGCATTTACATAAGCTTCTTTAAAGGCAATATCCGCATCGCACTCTTCAGTAGCAACAAACCTTGTAGCCATCTGAACACCGTCAAGGCCCAGTTCATCAATATAGTGTTTAACATCTTCTTTGCTGAAAACACCGCCGCCAAACACAACAGGAATTGTCTTGTTGTACTTTTCTTCAAATGACTTTTTCATTTCAACTATTTTAAGAATTTCATCGTCAAAATTATCAATAGTTAAAACTTCTTCAGCCTTAAATCCAAGATGTCCTCCTGCCTTAGGTCCTTCAATAACCAAAAGGTCAGGCAGTCTGTTATATTTTTTGACCCACCTTGAAAATATAACCTTACATGCCTTTGCAGAAGAAACAATAGGTGCCAGCTTAATATCAGAGCCTTCTGCAAACTTAGGCAGATCCATAGGAAGCCCTGCACCTGATATTATAATATCAGCGCCGTTTTCAATACAGCACTTTACAAAATCCTCATAATGGGTAACAGCAACCATTATGTTTACACCTATTATACCGCCATTTGACTGTTCCTTGGCAAGCTTTATTTCTCTTGACAAGGCTCTCATATTGGCTTCAAATGTATTGGTGTAAAAATCAGGCTCACGGAAACCGGGCTGAGCCGCAGAGATCACGCCAATGCCGCCTTCCCTTGCCACAGCAGCAGCAAGCTTGTGAAGACTTATTCCAACACCCATACCGCCCTGTATAATAGGTATCTTTGCAACCAAATCTCCAATTACTAATTTTTTCATTAAAATTACCTCTTCTATATATTTCATAAACGTACAGTTAATGTACAAAAAACTCTTTAATAAAAAACGCAGAAACTTTATTCCTTATGATTATACCATTTTAAAAGGCTTTTGTCTATAACTTTTGACAGAATTAAAATAATGTTGTATACTAAAAACAACAAAAAAGGAGAGAAATATGGATAAGCGAAATTTTTTTACAAAAAAAGACTTAATAATTATATTCGCAGTACTTGTTTTATCGGCACTGCTGTTTTTACTGTTTTCACTTTATACAAAAGGACAAAGTGAATATTTGCAGATCATATATGAAGGTGAAGTCATTGACACCCGTCCCCTTGACACGGACATAGAATATTCTCCGGTCACAAATGAAAACATTATAATAGAGATCAGAGACAACAGAGCTCGTTTTAAAACATCAGATTGCCCCGACAAGGTTTGTGTAAACACGGGCTGGCTTTCATCTCCGGGACAGACGGCAGTATGCCTGCCAAATAAAATTTCAATTGTAATACAGACCTCTGTGCCCGATAAAGATGCTATTGATACTCAGATATAAGTATTTTAAGCTCTCTTTTTAAAACAATACTGTCAACTTAAGCAATTAACATAAACCTAACTGTTCAAAAAAGGCGGCGTGTCCGCCTCTTAAGCCTCCTTTTTAAAGGAGGAGGACCGCGTCAGCGGTGGAGGATTTTCCTTTCTTACCGTTCCAACTCAGCAAATGCCTGAACATTGATTTTTCTTAAGCTGACAAATACTAAATAAACAAGGAGAAAACTATGAACCAATTTACAAAAGCAAAATATATCTCCTACATGGCAATGCTCCTTACTCTTATAGTTGTATTGTCAATATTTGAATCAATGCTGCCTCCTTTTCCCATGATTCCTCCCGGGGTAAAAATCGGACTTGCCAACATAGTCACCATGTATACCCTCTTTTTTATAGGCAAAAAGGAAGCATTTATACTCAACATTGCAAAGGGTATTTTTGTGCTCATTACAAGAGGTGTCACGGCAGGTGTATTAAGCCTTTGCGGCGGAATACTTTCAATATGTGTCATAATACTGCTCACATTTATATTTAAGAAAAAAATTTCATATATGATTTTAAGCATAATGGGAGCAATTTCTCACAACATAGGTCAGCTTATAGCCATAATTATTATGATGAACAATAAATACACTGTTTACTATCTTCCCGTGCTTTTAATAGCAGGTGTAATTATGGGCAGCATAACAGGTATACTTCTTAAGACACTGCTCCCTGTTTTATCTTACCCCTTAAAGGAGAGAAATAAATGAAAAAAGTAATTTTTGTTATTTTTATTGCCATGATGCTCAGCGGCTGCGGAAAACAGGAACGCAACACCTCATACCTGGATGTTTTTGACACATTCAGCACACTGACAATGTATACTTCATCACAGGAAGAATTCACAAACATAAGCGATGAACTCCATTCAGAGCTTATTAAGCTTAACAGATTGTTTGACATATATAATGATTACGAGGGAATAAACAATATAAAGACAATAAACGACAATGCAGGCATAACACCTGTAAAAGTCGACAAAGAAATAATTGACCTGCTTAAAGCGGGCAAAGAGGCATATGAAAAAACTAATGGAACAGTAAATATAGCCATGGGTTCAGTCCTTGAAATATGGCACAGCTACAGAGAAAACGCCCTTGACAATGGTATATATGCCATACCGTCTGTGGAAGAGCTTACAGAAGCTGCAAATCATACCGATATAAACTCAATAGTAATTGACGAAAGTAATTCCACAGTATTTATAACCGATGAAAATACCTCAATTGACGTTGGAGCAATTGCAAAAGGCTATGCAGCAGATTACGCTGCCCAATTTCTGAGAGAAAAAAATATAGGCTCTGCTCTTCTCAATTTAGGAGGAAATGTGATCTGCCTTAACGACAGTACAAAGGAAAGCTGGACAATAGGTGTCACTTCTCCCGATGATACCGAGGAGTACATTGATAAGGTAGCCCTGAAGAACAAATCTGCAGTATCAAGCGGAAATTATCAGCGTTACTATGAATACAACGGAAAACGCTATCACCATATTATAGACGGTAAAACCCTTTTCCCATCGGAAAGCAACAGCGGAGTAACCATTGTTTCGGACAGTTCTCTTGAAGGCGATATATTTTCAACGGCACTTTTCATACTGCCCTATGAGGAAGGCATAAAGCTTGCTGAAGAAAATAATATTGAAGCCTTATGGGTAACAACAGACGGGAATGTATATAAAACACAAAATTTCGACAATAGTACAAATTAAGCATAAAAATAACGGGCCCACCAAACCCGTTATTTTTTATACAAGAGGTTGAAGCTCATTTTGTTTACCGTACAAAGCACCAATACGGCTACAACATACACATAAATAAAAGCACAGAGGAAGGAGTCTTTATTTAGAAAAATCCAATGTTGTAAAATTAAGTAAGTAAAAAAGGGGTACAATCCGACAAAGACACAAATCGGACTGAAAAAACTTATAAAAACAAAATGAGGCGCCGAAGCCAGTGCTTCAACGCCCTTGTATGAATATATTATACTCAAATAAACATATTTTGTCAATACGTTTTTATAAAAATTATTGGTTCAACAATTTTGGGTGTGGTTTATTTGATTATATCTGTTTACGACACCAACACAGGCTCCCTTGTAAGGGAGCTGTCAGCGCAGCTGACTGAGGGTTTTCCGTTAAACCACACTATTTGACAAAGAACCAAATTATTAAGCCATCTTATTTACAAGCTTAGCAAGTCTTGACTTCTTTCTTGAAGCATTGTTCTTGTGAAGAACACCCTTGGTACAAGCCATATCTATAGCCTTAGTTGCAACTCTTAAAGCCTCTGCAGCAGCAGCCTTGTCACCTGCATTAACAGCAGCGATAACCTTCTTCATTGCAGTCTTTGTTGCAGATGCTACCATCTTGTTTCTTAATGTTTTCTTATTGATAACTAAAATTCTCTTCTTAGCTGACTTAATATTTGCCATTAAATTTTCCTCCTAAAAAATACAACAACCGATCTGTAATTTTCATAATTCTATATAGTGTAATTTAAGTTTAGAGGGGTTTATAAAATGCAGAACGACTGCATCATCAAATCACACTAGAATAGTATATACCATTTTTCACCCTTTGTCAATGAATATTTTACATTTTTTTATTAAAACTATTTATAAAAACAAAAAACAGGAGATGATAAAATGAAATTTTCCCCATATACGGACCTTGCCCTTGAAACAGCTGAAAATATATGCAAAACCGCCTCTGCCGAAGGCGTAGAAATGAATACTGAAAGCTGCGACCTTGAAAATACATTTGTAACCATAGTAAACATAACAAATGACAAAGGTGTTGAAACAATAGGCAAACCAATAGGCAGCTATATAACCCTTGAAAGCAGTTTTATTAAGGAGAATGACATAGCCGCTCACGAAGAGCTTATTTCAATACTCAGCAGGCACATTAAAAACCTCTGTCCCCAAAACACAAAAACAATACTTGTAATAGGTCTGGGAAATTATCAGGTGACCCCCGACTCCTTAGGACCAAAGGTTGTAGATAAAATACTTGTCACAAGACACATTAAGGATACTGTGCCCGAGGATATCAATAATTCTGTTGCCTCAGTTGCTGCCCTTGCCCCCGGAGTTATGGGTATGACAGGCATAGAAACAGTGGAGGTCGTAAAGGGTGTCACCGACCATGTTAAACCTGACCTTGTAATTGCCATAGATGCCCTTGCAGCAAGAAAGGTATCAAGAGTAAATTCCACAATACAGCTTTCCGACACAGGCGTTGCCCCGGGAGCAGGTGTAGGCAATAAAAGAAAAACAATAGATAAAGAAAGCCTTGGTGTACCCGTCATTGCTATAGGTGTTCCTACAGTAGTTGATGCAGCCACAATGGCAAATGACACAATAGAAAGGGTTATAGATGCACTCCTTAAGGAAAGCGAAAAAGGCAGTCAGTTTTATAATATGCTTATGGATACGGCAGAAGAGGAAAAGTACACTCTTATAAAAGAAGTCCTTGACCCCTACGCAGAGAATATGTTTGTTACCCCAAAGGAAGTGGATGCAGTTATAGACAATCTTGTAAATATAATTGCCAACAGCATAAATATTGCACTCCACCCCGGAATAAATCTTGAAGATATAAACAGGTATAAATTTTAAGTCCTGCGAACATTGCCAACATCAGACTTTTTGAAATTTCCTGAATGCATCATTTCACAACACCTTAACTCATTTAAATTCCGGTTTAATGTATCAACATCAGTACCTTTGTAGGGGCACTTCAAATTTCAGCCGTTAAATTCTGTAATACAGAATTTTAACAAGGCTGAATTTTGAAACATTGCTCGCCCGCTGTTTTGTAAATTCCTGTTTACCTCACCAATTCAGGCTCCCTTATAAGGGAGCTGTCCGCAGGACTGAGGGTTTTATTCCCAGCCGTTAAATTTCAATTACAATACTAACAAATAAATTTCCAACTAACTTCAACTCCTCACTCCTAACTCCTCATTCCTCACTCTGCTAAATTCCAGTTTAATGCACCAATACACTGACAATTAGCCATTTTATAGGGGCGAGCATTATGCCAATGGCTCCCTTGTAAAGGAGCTGTCAGCTCTGCTGACTGAGGATTTCACTCCTAACCCCTAACTCCCTTACATATACTTCCTTACTATCTTCTTGACTTCCTCAACCGACATATCATTTTTCTCTGCAATTTCCGCAATATCCTCATATTCAGCCTTCCCCTTCTTTACCCCATATCCTGATGAATACTTTACATTGACCTTTCCAAGTTCAGTATCCACCTTTTTCTCACTTCTTTCAAGCTCATATCTCTTGTATACACATTCTCTGACACCTATTGTTGAAGTGTGTCTGAATATTATTTCAAGCATTTTATCCCTGTCCTCATTTCTGCAAAGACAAGTAAGCAGTATACCCTGGCGGTTTTTCTTCATACCTACGGCAGTTGTATACACCTCAAGAGCACCTGCCTTTCTCAGCTTTTCACAGGCAAAACTTATATCTTCGGCAGTCATATCATCAATATTACAGTTCAGCTCCGTAATTTCATTTTCCTTATTTTCTGTTTCACCAATAAATATTCTAAGACAATTGGCTTTTTCAAAATCCCTTGTACCCATTCCATATCCGATATTTTCAACTCTCATAACAGGCATATCAGAAAATTCATTTACAAAATGCTTTAAAAGAGCGGCTCCCGTCGGTGTACACATTTCACCTTTTGTTCCGTCGCTGTACACAGGAATGCCCTGTAATATATAAGCAGTTGCAGGAGCAGGAACAGGCAGTATACCGTGAGCACACTTGACCTGACCGCTGCCTGTATTAACGGGAGAAGCCAGTATTCTGTCTGCACCTATCTCATCAATAAGCATACACACTCCCACAATATCGGCAACAGCATCCATTGTACCCACCTCATGAAAATGTATATCCTCTATTTTCTTTCCGTGGGCATGTCCTTCCGCCCCGGCAATAAGTCTGTAAACATCTATAGCATTTCTTTTAACATTGTCATTTACATCAAGGCTTGTGATTATGCTTTCGATTTTATCCATACCTGTATGGCTGTGGTGGTGACTATGTTCATGACTATGATCATGCTCATGCTCGTGGCTGTACTCATGGCTATGTTCATGCACATGTCCGTGACCATGGTCATGCATATCTTCGTTTTCCATAACTCCCTTTACATATACCTCAGTATGTGTGCCTGTAATTCCGCACTTTACAGCCTTGTCTGCTGTTATTTTCACACCGGGAATATTTATACTGTTAATTCTCTTTATAAAATCCTCTCTGTCAGGGTGCAGTTCAAGAAGTGCTGACATAAGCATATCTCCTGCCGCTCCCATTGAACAATCTATATATAATGTTTTCATTTTCTTTTCACTCCATTTTATTTATCATACTTGCTATATATCCTGCACCAAAGCCGTTGTCAATGTTTACAACACTCACACCGCTGGCACATGAATTAAGCATTGAAAGGAGAGCAGCAACACCGCCGAAAGCCGCTCCGTAACCCACACTTGTAGGCACAGCTATGACAGGACAGTCTGCAAGTCCCCCTATGACACTTGCAAGAGCTCCCTCCATTCCTGCAATTGCTATAATTACTCTCGCCTTCATTATCTCTTCTGAATGGGCAAGGAGCCTGTGTATTCCGGCAACGCCAACATCATAAAGCCGTGTAACATTGTTTCCCAGTACTTCACATGTAAGGGCAGCTTCCTCTGCCACAGGCATATCACTTGTTCCTCCCGTGGCAATTATAATATTGCCTTTTCTCTCCTCCGGCATTTCCCCTACTATGCCTATCCCTGCCATTTCATAATACTGTGCCGAAAGCCTTTCTTTAATATATTCTCCCTTTTCTCTGTCAAGCCTTGTCACAAGAACGGTTTTCTGTCCCTTTTCAATAAGAGCTTTGGCTATCCCTTCAATCTGTTCCTTTGTCTTTCCGCTGCCGTATATTACTTCGGGAACTCCCTGCCTTATACCTCTGTGATAATCGGGCTTTGCATATCCCAGATCCTCAAAGGGCATATTCCTTAATTTCAGCTCTGCCTCTTCGGGAGATATTTTTCCCTCTGCCACACTGCAGAGAAGGCTTTTCATTTCACTTTTATCCATTTAACTCCTTCCCTTCCGAAATTTTATTTATAATAAGAATACCATTTAAAGTTCACTCCAAGTCAATGATATTTTTTATTTTTAATAATTTCTTAATATACAACCCGACCGGCATTTCAAATAAAAAAATATAATAGCTCAGCCTTTCTTCATAATATTAAGAGAGGCTGCACAAAACAGCTACCTGTTTTGTAACAGCCTTTGTAGTCTATTTTGATGTTTTCAGTCTGTGTCCCACAGTAAACAGCATTGTCACAAAACAGGCTGTTCCACCTATGAAGTTTGAAATAGGCTCTGCCAAAAAAACACCATTTACACCCAGACCCATAACATGGGGAAGTATAAGTGTAAGAGGTACCACTATAATTACCTTTCTCAGCATTGAGAAAAACACTGCATGCTTTGAAAATCCAAGTCCCACAAATGTAGACTGTCCCGAAAACTGAAAAGCCATCATAAAAATACCAAAGAAATATATATGAAGGGCAGGAACACCCTTGCTTATAATTTCAGTATCAGCTGTAAATATTCTCATAAAAGCTTCCGGGAACATAAACAATACAAACCATATTAAAAGCATAAATATAACTCCGCTTATAGTTGTAAACTTGATTCCCGATTTAACTCTGTCATATTCTCCTGCACCATAGTTAAATCCAAGAACAGGCTGTGATGCATTTGTAAGCCCGCTTGCAGGAAGGGACGTCACATCTCGTAATGAACTTAAAACAGTCATTATACTTACATAAATATCACCGCCCGTGCTCTTTAATGTAGTATTGCAGGCGATCTGCACAAGACCGTTAGATGCATTCATAACAAATCCTGCTGTTCCAAGTCCTATGATTTCCTTTATAAGGGGCAGTTCAATTTTCATATCATTTTTATTAAGTCTGAACATTGTTCTCCTGCCTCTGAAGAAACTCAATACCCAGACTGCTGACAGAAACTGAGATATTATGGTTGCCAGTGCAGCACCTGCAACACCCATATTAAATATAAAAATAAAAACAGGGTCAAGTATAATATTGGTCACAGCTCCCACAAGCACAGTTGCCATACCGCTTTTGGCAAATCCCTGAGCATTTATGAAACCGTTCATACCTGTTGCGATCATAGAAAATGGAATACCAAAACTATAGATCATCATATATTCCGCTGCATAAGGGTATGTAATATCACTTGCGCCAAATAAATATAAAAGAGGCTTCATAAATACAAAGCACAGTATCATCAGTATAACTCCCCATATGCAGAGCATTGCAAATGTATTTCCCATTATTCTTTCTGCCCTGCTGTTATCGCCTCTTCCCCTTGCAATTGAAAACAGGGGAGCTCCGCCCATTCCAAAGAGGTTTGTCACAGCAAGTATAATTGTGATCAGGGGAAATGTAAGCCCAAGCCCTGCAAGAGCATAAGATGCGTTTTCAGGCAAATGACCTATGTATACCCTGTCTACAATATTATAAAGGAGCTGCACTACCTGTGCTATTGTCATAGGCACAGCAATTGAAGCAATATGCTTCCATACACTTCCCTTAGAAAAATCACTATTGTTGTTTTCTGTTTTTATATTTCTCACCTGCCTTATATCAATTAAAAAAAACAAAATTCTTCTCCGAAAAAAATCCCCGAAAATCGGGGATTTTTTAGAACTGTTTTTATTTATGCTTATGCATTAGGAGTAAAAACCATATAGAAAAGATTTGAGGTATCTCTCTTAGTGATCTCATGAGCTCCTGCTGCCAGATCTACAGTCAGGACACCATTTGCATCTGAATCCATCTTTTCTTCATCTATCTTGCAGTTCTTTTTACCTTCTGTTGAACTGAATACTAATGTAAGCTTACCTGCTGAAGGTGCATTAAACTTTATGCTTGTTGATGTTTCCATCTTTAAGCACTGAGTAAGTGTCATGCCGTTGTATTCTACAGTTCCCTTATCTGTGGAAAGATTTCCGCTTATTGTAAAGAAACTTGAATTTGTACCGTCAGATGTAAAATTATGAGCATAACTTCCTGCAGGAGCAGGCTCTGATGTTGTTCCTTCTGTAGGCTCTTCAGTTGTACTCTCTGATATATTTTCAGCTGTTGTACTTTCTGTTGTGTCCTCATCAGCAGGCTCGCAAGGCATCTTCCAGCTGCTGTCTAATATTTTCTGAAGAATAGTAGCTATATCCGCTGTATCTGCCTTTCCGTCACCTGTGACATCAGTTATGCCGTCCTCAGCTTCAACAGCACCCTTAAGCACCATATCAATTAAAGCTGATGCATCATTTATTTCAAGCTTTCCGTTGCCGTCAACATCACCGTATACCTTATCTGAAGGAGCCGGATCAGGTTCATATTCTGTAGTAGTTTCGCTTGATGACTCTGTAACAGCTGTTGTTGCTTCAGTTGTTGTTTCTGTAACAACTGTTGTTGTTTCAGTAGGAGCTTCTGTTGTTGCTTCTGTTGTAGTAATAGTAGTTGTAGTGGTTGTAGTATCAACAGGACCTGAACCGTCGCTTGCACCGCCAATAGAAACCAATGAAGATTCATATGAAAGCATATCAGCCTTTAATACGGTATCTACATCTGATGATGATGGATCTGTTAACCCTACATACTTGTTTCTGTCAGCAGGAAAATCTCCGCCCTGTACACGACCTGCACTGGCCATAACAATAGAAGGAACATCTTCGGCAGCATCAATATCAGATGGATCAACAGCTAAATCATATGAAGGATCTGTATCAAAGTTATTATATGGGGTTCCTCCCTTAAGTGTTGTAACACTTGAAGGTACTTTTTCATCTCTTGATGAAACCTCATATGCATCAAACTGAACACTATAAGTAGCATCATTAGCATCATATGGTACATATCTGCCGCCATTTTGTATATTCTGTATAATATTGCCATATGCTTTTATCATTCCGCCATTTTCACTGCTGAATGTACCTTTACCATCATATGTACCCTTAGACGGATCATAAACATCTGAACCCTGCATTGAAATTAACATAGGATATTTACAATTATCAAAATAGTTGTTTTCTACAAAAATTGATGAGCCTTTTGCTGCACCTGCACCGTATTTTGATATGCCTGAATAATAGTTATTGTAAACATGAACAGAATGTACTCTTACTCTTGGATGTCTTGAATCCGAATGATCAAACCAGTTATGGTGATATGTAATATGAGCTTCTTCTGTATCACCCATACCACAAAGTGAAGCCTTGCCTGAATCCCAAAGGTGATTGTATGACATTGTTACATAGTCTGTTTTCTTTGTATCTAATGTACCATCGCCCTTTGCCTGATCAGTGTCTCCACCTGTTGAACCATAAAACAGGTCTAAATTGTGTACCCAAAGATTTGAATTATTTGTGTCCATAGAAATACAGTCATCCATACAATTCATAACTGCAAAATTTCTAAGCTCTACATTTGAACAATTTCTTATAAGAATACCAAAATCTTTTATTACAGCATCCTTGCCAATACCTTCTATTGTAAGATTCATATTAGAATATTCGCTTCTGCCCTTAACCTGTAAACCCTCAGCTGAGCTTGAAATATGGTCAAGATCAGACTTTGATATAGTACCAATAATACGAATATCTATTGGTGTCTGTTCATATCTGCCATTAGACTGCATACCATCAAGTATTGTCTGCAAACCTGTAAACGTTTCCTTTGTACCGTTTTTATTTGTTACAAGTTCTGCTGTAACAGTCTTTGCAGTATCTTTCGTTACATAAAGGATCTGTGCATTTGATTTAATCGTTCCGTCAGAATTGTATGCCCCTGAAGCTTCACCACCGGTTGGTGAATTCTTTGAAAAAGCAAATCCTGAACGGTCATGAGCTGTAACAGTACAATCCTGTGCAGCTTCAGCAATTACGCTTCCCCCTGCATCCTTGCATGTTACTTTTACAGTATAATCTCCTGCAGCTAAGCCTACCAAATCAGCTCTCCATCTGTCAGGATACTGTCTGATGAGCTCATCATCAATTTGAGTAAAATCATTGCTGCCGCTTTCAGCGTAAGAAACATAATAATGATCTGTACCTGAAACAGCAGCCCATTCTATGTATGCAGCTTCCTGCACGCCTTCACAGGCATAAATTGTAACATCTGAATCTGCAGCCATTACAGGAGCAAAACCTATAACAGTCATACTTGAAACAGCCATTACCGCAGAAAGAACAATACTCAGAATTTTCTTAAAAACATTGTTCATTTAATATTTCCTCCTTTTAATTTTTCCATCTTTGCCGTAGCCTGATACAATATATTACAACTGTGCAAAACAGCGACAAATAGCTTTATACTGTTAATAATAAAACAAAAGCAACTAAATTACAAGCTATTTAAAAGATTTTTTTACCAATAAATCAAATTCTGTCGTTTTTCACAATTAAATATTTAATTTTTTGTACAATTTTTATGTCATTATTATGAAATCATCATACAAAACTCTGTACTTCCCATAATAAAAGCTGCAGCAAAATAATTTTCCAACCATTTTGCCGCAGCTTCTTTTACATATTATCCTCTGCGGGATTTAATCATATTTAATTACTGAACTTCGACTTTAAACAATAAAGCTTTATATCCGGGTGTAAATGTTACCGTCTTTGCGCCGTCTACAATAACTTCAAAGGCTGTTGCACCTTCGTTTTTTCTGCCCGGCA
This sequence comes from Candidatus Gallispira edinburgensis, assembly GCA_904395805.1. Classification (GTDB taxonomy): domain Bacteria; phylum Bacillota; class Clostridia; order Lachnospirales; family CAG-274; genus Gallispira; species Gallispira edinburgensis. Next base: position 42,290 of record CAJFNV010000029.1, read on the forward strand.
TATTATAAGTTCCTATTACGTTACCATCAGCTGTTGCCACAAGTTCACCCTTGCCATCGGCATTGTTGTCAGCTGCTGCATAAACTATAATTTTGCCTGCCTGTGAAGCAGTAACTGTAAATGTTCCATTTTCAGAAAGATTTACTTTCTGAGCAAATCCGCTTCCGCCGTTCATATTTGCAAAAGCAGTATGACTGCTGCTGTTTGCTATAGCTTCAGCACCATTAAGATTTAACCAGCCGGGGATTTCATCTCCTGCTGTCCATACGCTTCCCGCAGGAGCAGGTTTTGATGTTGTATCCTCTGTAGAGTCTTCAGTTGTGCCTTCTGATGGTGTTTCAGTTGTGCCCTCAGTCGGAGTTTCACCGTTTACAGTAATGCCTGCATCATCTGCATAAAGGCTTCTTGCACCTGTAGCAGTCTGGAATGACATTGATGTAATTGACTTTGCATCAACACCTGTAACTGTAACAGGAGCACTTCCGTTTACACTAAGTGTTGCCTTATCATTATCAAAATCAACTGTAACTGTAACAGTTGCAGCAGTATCTGCAGCTATAGCAACCCCTGATGAAGTAACAGTGCTTCCTCCGTTTACTCTCAGTCCGTAATTCTTATCTTTGTCTGTTCTTACACCAAGGACTTCACCCTCGGTATCATCTGCTTTAACACCGTTAAACTGTACTATAGTCCAGTTTCCTCCATTTGTTGATGGATTAAGCTTAACAGTATAAGTAACTGCTCCTGAACTCTTTTCTGTTAAAGGAAGGGTTGCCTTAACAGTATCGGTTTCTGAAGCATCATTAAGATAAAGAGCAAGACTTCCGCCATTATCTACTATGACAGCCTCTGCAGTTAATCCGTCTGAAACTTGTCCCTCCTTGGTACTTACAGTATAAACAATACCTTCTGTACCATCCTTTGTTATAACAGGATTGTCATTAAAATCATAGAAAGTATCATCATTTACAGGCTCTGTTGTGCCTTCACCCGAACCTTCCGTAGTAGTTTCTGTTGATGCATCAGTAGTTACCTCTGTAGTCCCTTCTGTTGTGCCTTCTGTAGACTCTTCTGTAGTTGATTCAGTTGTATCTTCACTTGTATCCGGAGTTGTGTCTTCAGTTACATCAGGAGTTTCAAGTTCAAAATCTGTACCCATTAAGTAAATATTAAGTCCGCCGCTCTCAGAGCCTAAGTAATATGTACCCTCTGAAGGTACAGGAATTACATACTTAGCAATAGAAGCTCCGCCTACACCATTTAATGTGTAAACAACTTCTCCGTTTACATCAAGAAGATTTACATTTCTTTCCTGCTCGCTGTTTGATGACATAGCATAAAGGACTATACATCCTCCGCTCTTCGCCGTAAACATTACAGTTCTTTCATTAACTGTACCTGCACCGCCAGTCTTCAATCTCTTTGTAAATGAATAATTGTCAATAGACTTATTATTTGGATCAATAACTACTGAGCCTGCATCTTTACCGCTATCATCAGTTGCATTTGATGCCTTCACAACAAAGTTACCAACTGTAAAATCTTCATAATAAGTACCTGTTGCCAAATCATTTGCATTGATTATTTCAATCATCTCACCCGGCACAGGTGCTTCCGTAGTTGTCTCTGTAGTGCCTTCTGTTGTTGACTCTGTAGGCTCATCAGATGGTTCCCCGCCGGAAGTCCCGGTAGTTGTCTCTGTTGTTGTTATAGCTGTTGTAGTTTCTGTTGTGGCAGCTGTAGTCACCTCTGTTGTTGACTCAACTGTTGTAGTTTCTGTTGTGGCAGCTGTAGTCACCTCTGTTGTTGATTCAGCTGTTGTGTTTTCTGTTGTGGCAGCTGTAGTCACCTCTGTTGTTGGTTCAGCTGTTGTGCTTTCTGTTGTGTCCTCATCATCAGGCTCACATGGCATTTTCCATCCGCTGTCCAATATCTTCTGAAGAATGGTAGCTATATCTGCTGTATCAACCTTTCCGTCACCTGTTACATCAGTTATACCATCCTTTACTTCAACGGCACCCTTAAGCACCATATCGATCAATTCTGAAGCGTCATTTATGTCAAGCTTGCCGTCGTCATTGACATCACCGTATACCTTGTCTGAAGGTCCCGGTGCAGGCTCATCCTCTGTTGTTGTCTCGCTTGATGATTCTGTAACAGCTGTTGTTGCTTCAGTAGTTTCGGTTGCAGATTCTGTTGTTGCTTCAGTAGTTTCGGTTGTCATTTCCGTAGTGCTTTCTGTCGGAGTATTTCCCGTAGCTCTCAATACGATCTGACTTATAGTTGAATTTGAACCTGTGTCATTACCTGAAATTGAGTAGCTGCCCGGCTGAAGAATTACTGACTGAGGACTTGCATTTCTTTCAAATACAATAGTTTCACCTGTTCCGGTATTATAAATTTCAACACCTCTGTTGGCATAACTTATTGTTATTTCAGCTTCCTGAGTAAGATTAAATGCAATACCGATGTAACCGTCGTCTTTTCTTACTCTTGCACCGTCACCGCTTACATCTCTTAACTCAATTGTCATATTGCCTGCTGCAGATCTCTTTTCTGTAATGTTAAAGTCACCGCCGCTTGCATTGTCACCAAAGTTGTAAGTACCCATTAATACAGGATCGCCCTGGATACCTTCCGTTGTTTCTTCAGTAGGATCTTCTATATCTCCGCCCTGTGCTCTGGTTGTAGTTTCAACACTGCCTTCAGTTGTAGCCTGAGTAGTAGGCTCTGCCTGAGTAGGAGCATTTGGATCATAAACCTCAATACCTAAGTAAGAAATCCTTGCTTCCTTAAATTCAGCCGGACCTCCGTTCTTTGCAGGTGTGAAATCATTAGGCTGAATGAAGTAAGTACCTGCAGGCACATTGTAAGCTGTGCCGCTGCCTGTAAGATATTCAATACCGCTGTCATTGAGCAGTACTACAGGACTGTTGCCGTTTCCGTCAGTGATTGTGATGTTAGCATTTGTATTTACATTAAATACAATAGCCTGTCCTTCTTTTATGGTTATGTTATCACCGGCTACCTTACTTGCGCTGAAGTAAATATTATCCTTAGTCTGACTTCCTCTTGAAAGATATGTACTGTTAAGGTTCTGACTATAAGGAAGAGATACTGAAGCAGATGGCTGCTTGCCCGGCTCTACCAATGAAGCTGATACTTCATCAGGAGTTATAACATTTTCTTTCATAACACCCGAATAAGCCATAACTACCTTCTTGGCTTCTGCCACATTTTCCTGTAAGATATAATCACCGCTTGGGATATAGCTCAATGAAGGATCTGTATCAAAGTTTTCATATCTGTTACCGCTTGAAACCTGCTGATTCTTATCGGTTACAACTGTACCGCCCATTTCATCAATATAACAAGAAACTGAGTCATTGTAACTCTTTATAGCACCTGCATCTACTCTCATAGGATTCTTGCACATATAGAGTAAGTTATACTCGGAGAAGATGTATGCATTTGCTCTTGTATTCATAGCATAGTCAGTCTGACCCACATATACATTGTTATACATATGGATATTGCCCTGTCTTGCTAAAGGTCCTCTTGCCATACAGTTTTCATAATAATTATGATGCATTGTCATATGATACTGTAATGATGAGTCAGAAGAACCGATCAGGTTGGTCTTGTGACAGTCCCAGTACTTGTTATATGCCATTGTATAGTACTGACCTCTCTTGAAATCGCAGGAACCGTCACCCTCAGCCTTGTCGCTGTCTGTAGGATTCTTGCAGTATCCGGGGCCAAAGTTATTATTATGTACCCATATTCTTTCTACAGGAGCAGTAAGTGTTGAACCTTCCTGCTGACCTTCCGCACCAAAGGCATCTTCGGGATAGTTCTGGAAATAAATATTTCTTATTTCACAGCTCTTTCCGAGACCTGCCTGATATGCTGCCGTACCGCATACAAAGTGGATACCCCAGCCGTTTATTGATGCATCGGGACCGATACCTTCAATTGTAATATTTTTGGCATCCTGTATTCTTGCCATCATACCGTTGTCGCCTTCGGTACCGCCGTAATTCTCGCTGTCATACTGAGTAAGACCAACAATATTTTCACTTGGCGGATTATTGCTTGTGTTTGAATCACCGGCTGTAACTTCGCCTATGATTCTTACTACAAGAGGAATATCAGCCATTCCGAGATCTTCTAGTATATCATCATTAGAATTTGACAAACCTTCACTTGATGAAGCTGCACCTCTTGAGTTAAGTATGTTGCCGATACCATATACAGTCTTTCCGCCGTAGGAAAGAGCTACTGTGTTCTTGGTATCTTCTGTAACATATATAACCATGGCATTGTCCTTTAATGTACCGTCATCATTATATGCACCAACGCCCTCATTGTAGTTAAAATGTGCATATCCTGATCTGTCATATTCCATAACCGAAATATTATTCTTTGTTACGGTACCCTCTGATGTATTTACAGTCAATGTGTAATTACCTGCCTGTAAGCCGGGTATATCAATACGTACACCGCCGTTATAGTCCCTTACAAGATATTCAAGATCCTCTCCCGCAAGAGATCCTGACATCGTCCCGCTGTAAGAAACGCCTGTAACATCAGCATCTTCAATACCCGGAATTTCAGCATATATACTTTCGAACCATCCACCGACACTGCCGAAGTCAGCTGCAAATACGCCTGTAGGTGTAAATGCCGCAGATGAAAAAAGCATAGCCGAAGCCAGAATACCGCTTATAGCTTTCTTAAAGCATTTTTTCATATTTATATCCTCCTCGTATTATATAGTTATAGTGTTTAATGCCCAAATTCATGGACTTATGCTATAATGTATAAGATGCTGTGGATTAGTTCAC
>CAJFNV010000030.1 GCA_904395805.1 Candidatus Gallispira edinburgensis
GGGAATCCCTCCGTCTGTGCCTATGGCACAGCCACCTCCCTTTAGGCAAGGGAGGCTTTTAGTTACCTGCAAGTGTCAGTGCGTTAAATTAGAATTTACAGAGTAATAAGAGTTGAAATTCAGCTTGTAAGTGACAGATAATTGTTATCATTGAAAGGGGCTTTGTATGTTTTTTATAGACAGAATTGAAGAAGGCTTAGGGGTAATATTTGAAAATGACAAATTTATTGAAAATGTCAGGATTGAGGAGATAAAAGGCAATGCCAGAGAGGGAGCGGTAATTGTCAGAATAGACAACTGCTGGATTGTTGATGAAGAGGCTACGGCAGAGAGAAATGAAAAAATGAGAAAACGTCTTGACAGGCTTTTTAAGTAATCTAAATAGGTTTAGAATTTAAGGGAAGTGCGTTTGTGCTTCCCTTGATTTATAGTATATTGATATTGGGACTTGTAAATTTTTGATATATGTAATAGAATTATTGTATTGTACATTTAATAAAAAGAATAAATTTGGCTGTTTAAGGGAGGTCGGATGTTTTGGATATAATAAGAATGGATAAATCAATGGCTGATGAATTTTGTGAGCTGAGAATGAAATTGTTTTATGAGCTTGGGGAAATTGATCAGAAAACCGATATCAGCTCTCTTGAAAAAGCAACAAGGGATTACTATTTGTTACATATTGACAGTAATCTGATATGCTGGGGAATAAAAAATGAAAATAAGATTGCGGCAACAGCTTCACTATGCTTGTTCAGCCGTATTCCATATGAAGAAAACAAAACAGGCAGTGAGGGGTATATATTAAATATATATACTCTGCCAGAATTCAGAAAACAGGGTTTTGCAAAAAGTCTTATAAATGAAATAATAAAATATGCGGAAGATAACAATATCAGGAGATTATGGCTTGACAGCAGTAAGGACGGCAAGCCTGTTTATCTGAAAAAGGGATTTGAAGAAAAGAATAATGTAATGGAGCTGTTTTTGTAAATACAGAGGTGGACTATGTTTGATATAAAGGCTGAACTTAAAAAGCTGCCCGATTCTCCGGGCGTTTATATAATGAGGAATGAGGCTGATGAAATAATATATGTAGGTAAAGCCAAGATACTTAAAAACAGGGTAAGGCAGTATTTTCAGAATTCGGCTAACCATTCCGTAAAGGTAAAGACTATGGTCAGCCATATTGACCATTTTGAATATATAGTTACAAATTCGGAGCTTGAGGCACTTATACTTGAAAACACACTTATTAAAAAGCACGATCCCAAGTACAACATAAGGCTTAAGGATGACAAGACTTATCCTTATATAAAGGTTACAACTAATGAAATGTTTCCCAGGGTGTTTATGACAAGACAGCATTTAAAGGACAAGGCAAAGTATTTCGGTCCCTTTACAAGCAGTCTTACTGTTAAGGAAAACATTGAGCTTATCCATAAAATATGGGAGCTGAGGACATGCAGCAAAGTATTCCCAAGGGATATGAACAAGGACAGACCCTGCCTTAATTATCATATAGGTCAGTGTAAGGCGCCCTGCAACGGTTATGTAAGCGAAAAGGAATATAACAAAATGGTGAAGGGTGTCCTGGACTTTTTAAGCGGAAAGACAGATGAAATAATAGAGGATTTAAATGAAAAAATGCTTAAGGCCTCAGAAAACCTGGAATTTGAAAAGGCGGCGGAATACAGAGATACCATTGCAAATGTAAAATCTCTTAATGAAAAGCAGATAATTGAAAGCATGCATACAAATGAGAGGGACGTTATCGGCTTTGTAAGAGGGGACAACGGAGAATGTGTTGTGCAGATATTCTTTATAAGAGGCGGTAAAATAACTGGAAGAGAGCATTTTATGCCTGAAAACTGTGAGGATACTCCCGACAATATTATGCTTGCGGAATTTATGGAGCAGTTTTACAGCGGTACACCCTATATTCCAAAGGAAATCATATTGCAGTGTGATATTGACGACTTTGAGCTTATAAGCCAATGGTTAAGTGAGCAGAAGGGACAGAGGGTAAATATACTTATCCCACAGAAGGGCGAAAGAAAGCGTCTTGTGGATATGGCAAGGAACAATGCACAGATAATACTGGATAAATTCGGTGCCAATATAATGCGTGAGCATCAGAGAACAATAGGTGCCCTTGAAGAAATCAAAAAGGCACTTGATATTGATTTTGACCTGACCAGAATTGAAAGCTATGATATTTCAAATACACAGGGATTTCAGTCTGTTGCTTCAATGGTAGTGTTTGAAAACGGTATGCCCAAAAGAAGTGATTACAGAAAGTTTAAAATTAAAACCGTAATAGGTGCAAATGACTATGCAAGTATGTCAGAGGTTATTTCAAGAAGGTTTACAAGGTATATTAATGAAACGACAAATCCCGAAGTTAAAAAAGCAGGTTTTGACAGACTGCCAAGTATGATTTTTCTTGACGGCGGTAAGGGGCAGATATCTGCTGTTAAGGAAGTACTTGACGATATGGGCATCGTGGTGCCTGTGTGCGGTATGGTAAAGGATGACCATCACAGAACAAGGGCGCTCCTTTACAAGGGGGAGGAAAGAGAGCTTGATACCCACAGCGAGGGTTTTAAGCTTATAACGAGAATACAGGATGAAGTACACAGGTTTGCTATAGATTATCACAGACAGCTCAGAAATCAGAAGCAGGTACACAGTATACTTGAGGATATAAAGGGAATAGGAACTGTGAGAAGAAAGGCTTTAATGGCTCACTTTAAGGATATTTCAAAAATAAAGGATGCTGATGTTGAAGAGCTTAAGAGGGTTGAGGGAATGGATAGTAAGGCGGCGGAGGCTGTGTATAATTTCTTTCACGGAAGGTAGATTTTGAGCACGTTTGTGAGTTTATGTTGACTGTGAAGTGATAATAAAATTCGGAGATATGTAAATGGAAGAGTTTGTTGTTAAAAATAAAAAGAAGTTAAGATATGGCATAACTACGGGAACATGCGCTGCGGCTGGGGCAGAGGCTGCGACAGCACTTCTTATACTTAATATTAAAAAGGATATTATAAATGTCATAACTCCAAAGGGGACTGTTGCGGAAGTGCCCGTAAAATTATGCAGTGAAGGGAAAAACAAAACAGAGTATATGGTCATAAAGGACAGCGGTGACGACCCTGATGTTACAAACAATGCTGAAATACATGTAAGTGTTGAAATAACAGATAATATACCTGAAAAAGCTTTTAAAAGTGATGAATACCCTAATCTGTATTTAGACGGTGGCTTCGGTGTGGGAAGAGTTACAAAAAAAGGACTTGAACAGAATATAGGCTATGCCGCTATAAATACAGTGCCCAGATCTATGATATTTAAGGCTGTGGGTCAGGTGTGCAGTATAAGTGAATTTAATGAAAATTTACTTATAACCGTAAGTGTGCCAAAGGGCAGGGAGCTTGCAGAAAAGACTTTTAATCCACGTCTGGGAATCGAAGGAGGCATATCCATACTTGGCACAAGCGGCATAATTGAGCCTATGAGTGAAAGAGCAATAATTGACACAATAGAAACGGAAATAAAACAGCTTACAGCCTTAGGCAGGGAAAGCATAGTTGTGACACCGGGAAATTACGGCAGGGGATATGTAAGTGATTATCTTAAGCATGATTTGTCGGAAAGCATAAAGTGCAGTAATTATATTGGTGAAACTCTTGACATGGCTGTGTTTTACGGTGTTAAAAACTTTTTGCTTGTAGGGAATGCAGGAAAGCTTGTAAAGACAGCGGCAGGAATAATGAATACTCATTCAAAGGTGGCTGACGGGAGAGGAGAAATATTTGCTCTCCACAGTATGCTTCGGGGAGCCGACAGAAAAACAGCAACAGAAATTATGGAGTGTATAAATACAGATGAAATGCTTGAAATACTTGAAAGGGAAAAGCTGAGAGAGGCTGTAACAGAGAGTATACTTAAAAAAGTAAAAGAACATTTCAGACTGAGAGTCGGCAACAGTATGAAATTCGGAGTTATGATGTTTTCGGAGAAGTTCGGCTTTCTGGGACAGACAGAGGGTACGGAAGAAGTTATTGAGAATATAAGGAGAATGTAACATGGTACATTTTGTGGGAGCAGGTCCGGGAGCAGAGGACCTTATAACATTAAGAGGAATGAAATTAATTGAAAAGGCTGATGTCATTATATATGCAGGCTCTCTTGTAAATCCCGGCTTGCTTAAATATGCAAAAAAGGAAGCAGAAATACATAACAGTGCATATATGACTCTTGAGGAAGTAATTGATGTTATTGAAAGGGCAGAGGAAAAGGGACTTGACACAGTAAGGCTCCATACGGGAGACCCTTCCATATATGGAGCAATAAGGGAACAGATGGATATACTTAAAGAAAAGGGAATTGGTTTTGACATATGTCCCGGAGTAAGCTCTTTCTGCGGTGCTGCTGCTTCTCTTAAAATTGAATATACACTGCCAGAAGTTTCACAAAGTGTAATTATTACAAGAGAAGAAGGAAGAACTCATGTTCCCGAGAAGGAGAAGCTTAGTTTACTTGCGTCACATCAGGCAACAATGGTGCTTTTCCTTTCATCGGGAATGGCTGAAAAGGTCAGGGAAAGTCTGATTACAGGAGGATATGATAAAAATACTCCTGTGGCTGTTGTTTATAAGGCAACATGGGATGATGAAAAAATAATAAACACTACAGTTGATGATCTGCCTGTGGATATGGAGAAAGAGGGTATAAATAAAACTGCCCTTATAATAGTTGGAAATGTGCTGGGTAATACATATGAAAGGTCTAAGCTGTACGACCCATATTTTACAACGGAATTCAGAAAAGGTAAAGAAAAATGAAAGTTTTGATTTTTGCATTCAGCAGGCAGGGATATGCCCTTATGAAAAAAATTGAAGAAAAGTGGAAAGAACCTGAAATTGTGTGCAAGGTAAAGTGCGGAAGTATGGCCGATATATCCGAAAGCAAAAGTATAAGGGAATGCATGGGAGAATATTTTGAAAATACAGATGCTGTTGTATTCATAGGTGCGGCAGGCATAGCTGTAAGGAGTATAGCACCTTTTATAAAGCACAAATCAGTTGACCCTGCTGTTGTGGTTATTGATGAAACAGGCAAATTCTGTATATCACTACTTTCGGGACATATGGGTGGAGGAAACGAAATTGCCGCAAAAATCGCTTCAATGATCGGAGCTGTTCCAGTTATAACAACTGCTACAGACAGAGAGGGTAAATTTGCCGTTGATGACTTTGCGAGAAAAAACAATATGGCTGTTTTAAACTGGGATATGGCTAAAACAATATCAGCTTGTATTCTTGAAGGCAAAAAAGTGGGCATTATTTCGGATCTTGATATAGAGGGAAAAATGCCCCCCGAGCTTTTTATGGCGGAAGGGAATGAAAAAAGTCCTGTTATCAGCATTTCTTATAAGGATAATGAAAAAAGTGATAATGTTCTGCAGCTTGTGCCGAGAATTATTACAGCAGGTATTGGGTGCAGAAAAGGTGTTACAGTAGAAGAAATTGAAAAAGCTGTTATAAAATGTTTTAGTGATAATAATATAAGGCTAGAGGCTTTAAGTGAGATAGCAAGCATTGACATAAAAAAAGACGAAAAGGGAATAAGAGAATTTGCCGATAAAATGGGAGTGGATTTTGTTACATATTCTGCAGGGGAGTTAAAAGCTGTAAAGGGTGAGTTTTCAAAGTCAGAATTTGTGGAGAGTGTAACAGGTGTATCAAATGTGTGTGAAAGAAGTGCAGCGGCTCGGGGCAGCAGGCTTATTTTGCATAAAAAGGTTTACGGCAGGGTGACTGTGGCTCTGGCTGAAAAGGAGATAAGGATTTTGATTTAAGGAAAATCTATATTCATTACAGGGTGGTAAAATGCGGGCAATCAATGACAATGTCATTGATTTAAGGAGAAAACCCTCAGTCTGTTCAAATCAGCTACACTGATTTGAACAGACAGCTCCCTTACAAGGGAGCCAAGTGGGCGGGCGCGCCGCCTCAGAATCTATTTGCTTTATGGGGGAAAGCGTTAAGTTAATGATATTGGATCAATGATCGCCCCTACAAAAACGTTATGTTTGTATGTAAATGGCTTAAGGTGTCAACATTGGATATAGAAGAAGGAGAGATATTGTTTTGAATAAGCTGTATGTTGTAGGACTTGGTCCCGGTGATCATAAAAAGATGACAGTGGAAGCAGCGGGAATCCTTGATAAATGTGAAGTAATTGCAGGATATTCCGTGTATATAGATTTAATTAAAGAAAGATATGGAAATAAGGAATTTATTGTAACCGGTATGAGGCAGGAAGAGGAAAGGTGCAAAAGAGCTATTGAGAAGGCTGAAGAGGGTTATAAAACCGCTGTTGTGTGCAGCGGGGATTCCGGGGTATACGGTATGGCAGGACTTATTATGGAGCTTTGTCAGGAACGTGAAAATATTGAAGTAGAGGTTGTGGCAGGAGTTACGGCTGCACTTTCAGGGGGAGCTGTTCTCGGGGCACCTCTCGGACATGATTTTTCCGTTATAAGTTTAAGCGATTTAATGACAACCTGGGAGAAAATAGAAAACAGGCTGAAATGTGCTGCAATGTGTGACATGGTTATATGCCTTTATAACCCATCGAGCAGAAAAAGAAAAGATTACCTAAAAAAAGCCTGTGAAATAGTTATGGAGTATAAAGACTGGGATACTGTGTGCGGATATGTTAAAAACATAGGACGAAAAGGTGAAGAATGTGGTATACTTTCATTAAATGAAATGAAAGACTTTGAGGCTGATATGTTTACTACGGTGTTTATAGGGAATAAGGAAACGAAAAAAATAAAAAATCAAATGGTTACACCACGAGGTTATAAAATTTGACGAAAGTCAAATTTTATATAATGAATTTTCACGTTAGAGGGGGATGAGGAAAATGAAAATTGAGAGATCGGTAAGGAGTTTCCAAAGTATTTTAAGCCTGCCTATCCTGAGGAATTTGAGTTATTTTCTCATTTTGAGGTAGTTTCAGGTATTCCGAATGTTCTGTTTGCAGTTACTACATGGAAGGAAAACGGAAAACCTAATGTATGTTTTCACGGTTGGAGTTGTTTTCATGGGGATAAAACAGCCTTCTTTGCTGTAATGGGCTGTTTGTATCAGCATACCCATACATATGCCAATATAAAAAGAGACGAGTGTTTTTGTATAAATTTTCTGCCCATAAGTTATTATGACAAATTAACAAATACAATAAATAACAATGATTATGAAGCCGATGAATTTAAGACGGGATGTTTTACTCTTGAAAAAGCCAAAACAATAAATGCTCCTGTTATAAAAGAGGCTTTTATGAATATTGAATGCAAACTGAAAGAAATTAATGATTTAAGCGGAGCGGGAATTACTGCAATGGTTACAGGAGAGGTACAGCATATTTCCGTTGATGAGGAATACGCTCAGGGATATGATAAGCGATACGGAAAAGATGGTTTTATGATGCTTGTACCTGCACCACAGGATCTTGTTACGGGAGAGCCGGGAAAATCTGCTGTTGCAACAGTGAATATTGAAATGCTGGATTGAGCATGTTATAACTTCTCCGACAATTGGAATTTATGTGTATTGTTGTTTTGAAAAACAACAGAAAATTTTATTCTGCTTTTCCAGAAAAGAAGCAAAAGCAAGGGGAACTTTCGATGTATTGCACCGAAAGATTTATCGGACGTCCGATAGGACGGCTTTCGCCAAAGGCGAAAGTGCTGAACCCCTTAGACCCCTCAACGACCCTTGCGGTTGTTGAGTTATTGCTTTATTAAGGCTTTGACCGCAAGGACATGTTCAGTTCCCGCTATCGCCAGCTTCACTACGCTCGACGGCGGCGTGGAGTGGTGGGATTTTAGTTACTTTTAAAATTCTGTCTAGTGCGATAAACAGAAATTTAGGGGAATCCCTCCCCCGAAACGCAAGCGTTTCTCCTCCTCCCTTTAGGCAAGGGAGGCACGGTGCAAAGCACCTAAAATTGGGGTGGGATTACTGTGAGAATACGACTGGCCCTTTAGGCAAGGGAGGCTTTTAGTTACCTGCAAGTGTCAGTGAGATAAACTGGAATTTATAAAGATGTGTTGTGTATTTAAAAGTAAACTAATAAATTCGGAAGGTGATTGGGATAATACTTAAATTTAAACAGGCAAATGAAAAGGATATTGAATGTATTTTTTAACTAAATAAAGAATTGATTAATAAATACGAAAATATACATATGATTGATTATGAAAGAGTTATGACATGGATTTATCAGAAGATAAAAAAAATATCAGTGAATATACATGTATATTTTATGATAATAAAAAGGTTGGCTATTTCCGTTTTTATAAAAAAGATGATAAAATGGAAATTGATGATTTATATATTTTTCCACAATTTCAGAATATGGGTATAGGTACTGCTGTGATCGAGAAATGCTGTAAGGAAACAGATTTGAAAGTTTTTTTGTATGCTTTTATTAAAAATTACAGAGCGGTTTCTTTGTATGAAAAATGTGGGTTTAAGGTAACTGAAAAAATACGGGACAGCAGATATATTATGTAAAGAGATTAATGTTTAAGGAGGATATATATGTCCGCTATAGTAATATTCGGAGGGACTTCCGAAGGAAGGCTTCTGGGAAGTGCCTTTAAGAATACAGATATTGAATTATATATTTGCACTGTTACGGAATACGGCAGCTCTCTAATTGAGGAAGGAGAAAATATACATATCCACAATGGTGCCATGGACAGGGAAGAAATGAAAGGTTTTATAAAGAAAATTGCTCCACTTTTGTGTATTGATGCAACTCACCCCTATGCGGCAGAGGCTACAAAAAACATATACAGTGTATGCAGTGAGCTGAATGTGAACTATATCAGGACATTGAGAGATGAAGGAAGTTACGGCAGTGAAGTAATTTATGCCGAAAGTGTGGAAAAAGCTGTTGAGTTTTTAAACAGCACTAAGGGAAATATATTTATTACAACGGGAAGCAAGGAACTTGAAAAATACATAAAAATAGAAAATTACAGGGACAGATGTATTGCAAGAGTATTGCCCACAGTGGGAGTAATGGAAAAATGCAGTGAACTTGGATTTGAGGGTAAAAATATAATATGTATGCAGGGTCCATTCAGTGAGGAAATGAATTATTGTATGCTCAGACAGTCAAAGGCAGTGTGGCTTGTGACAAAAAATTCGGGAAGTGCAGGAGGCTTTGAAGAAAAGTGCAGGGCCGCAAAAAGAGCTGGAGCCGGCATAGTTGTGATAGGCAGAAAAGAAGAAAATAACAGCAATGTTATGAGCCTTTCAAAGACTATAGAGTATGTTGAAAATAAATACAATATAAAGAGAAACAGACAGGTTTATTTGATCGGTATCGGAATGGGCAACAGTAAGCTTATGACAGGTGAGGCTTGTGAAGATCTTGAAAAGGCTGACGTTATTATAGGTGCAGGGAGAATTCTTGAGGCTTGCAGGGAATATGGAAATAAGCCTTTTTATAAAAGCTATGATAAAAAAGAAATTGCAGAGTTTTTAAATGAACATAAAGAGTATAACAAAGCAGCAATAGTTTATTCGGGAGATATTGGCTTTTATTCGGGTGCTAAGGGAATGAAGGACATTCTTAATGAATATGAAGTACATTATATTTCCGGGATATCCTCACCCCAGTATTTATTAAACAGTATTGGCATACCATGGGAAGATGTAAGGCTTGTAAGCTGTCATGGACAGGAAATAAATATAATATCCAAAATAAAATACAACAGGAGAGTTTGTGCTCTTACAGGGGGCAGAAAGGATGTTGGTGAGATATGCAAAAAGCTTGTTTCATTTGGTATGAATGATGTTAAAATAACTGTTGGGGAAAGACTTTCTTACAGTGATGAGAAAATAACAAGGGGTACTGCCTCTGAACTGGCGGGAAAGGAATTTAATTCTCTTTCTGTTGTATTCTTTGAAAATGATGATCATGAAAATTGTAAAACAGGCAGTATAAAGGACGAAGCCTTTATAAGAGGGGATGTGCCTATGACCAAGGAGGAAATAAGAACTGTTGTCATAGGTAAGCTTCATCTGGATAAAAATTCGGTTTTATACGATATTGGATCAGGGACAGGCTCTGTAAGTGTTGAGGCTGCAAGGATATGCAGAAAGGTGTATGCCGTGGAAAGAAAGGAAGAGGCTGCAAGGCTTACAGAAAAAAATGTATTGAAATTTAAGGCTGACAATATAGAAATAATAAGGGGAACAGCTCCCGAGTGTATTGAAAATCTGCCTGTGCCAACACACGTTTTTATAGGGGGCAGCGGCGGAAAATTAAAAGAAATTGTAAATGCTGTCAGGTGTAAAAATGTAAATGCAAGGTTTGTTGTGACGGCTGTTTCTGTTGAAACAATAGCAGAAATGGAAAAATTAAAAGCAGAATACGGGGATATGGAAATAGTACAGCTAAATGTGTCAAGAGCACGAAAGACAGGGGAGTATAATCTGATGAGGGCTGAAAATCCCGTGTTTATATTTGCTTTCGGAGGGTGTAATTAATGAGTGAAGTGAGTAAACCATCTGTCTTTTGCAGAGGAAACTGAATCCTTCGGTCAAGATTGCACCGCAAGAATTATGAGGACGTCCGTTAGGACGGCTTTCAGCATTTGGCTGAAAGTGCTGAATTACGCTTGACAGCTCCATTTAGGCAAGCAATACTGTCAACTTAAGAAAAATCAATGCTCCGCTTCAGAACTTATGACTCTGTCAAAAGCAGCCTTTCAGGCTGTCGAATGATTCTTTCGATTCAAGAAATGCAAGCATTTGCTAAGTTGAAGCAGTTAGGGGAAAAATCCCTCAGTCTGCTCAAATCAGCTTCACTGATTTGAACAGCCAGCTCCCTTTAGGCAAGGGAGCCAAGAGGGCGGACACGCCGCCTTTTTGAACAGTCAGGTTTATGATAATCCTTTAAGTTGACAGTATTGCTTTAGGCAAGGGAGGCACGCCCTACGGGCTAAACTTTGATAGGGATTACTGTGAGAATGCGACTTTTGCACCGCAAGAAGTATGCGGACACACCGTAGGTGTGGCTTTCGCCAAAGGCGAAAGTGCTGAATAGCACAGAAAGATGTCTGACGACACGAAGTGTCGGCTTTCACCGAAGGTGAAAGTGCTGAATAGCACAGAAAGA
>CAJFNV010000031.1 GCA_904395805.1 Candidatus Gallispira edinburgensis
TACGCAATGCTGCTCGCCTAAGCAGCCAAGGAGGGGGACCGGCGTATGCCGGTGGAGGGATATTAAGCCGTTTGCACTGAGCAAATTCTCGCATTTGCGGAGTTAATCTTTATCTCAATAAATGCTCTAAATTCCCGTTTACCATAATCCTTTAATTAAATAACATTATTACAGTTTTACTATCAGAACTTCTTACTTATCTCGATCAGATCCTCAAGGACCTTCATTGCAGCACCTGTATCAATTGACTCCTCAGCCTTCTTAATACCCTCTGGAATACTGTCTGCCAGCCCCGCAACATAAATTGCAGCACCTGCATTGAGAAGAACAATATCTCTCTTAGGACCCTTTTCTCCACTTAAAACAGCCCTTGTAATTTTTGCATTTTCATCACAGTCGCCGCCCCTTATATCTTCTACGGAAACAGTTTTCATTCCAAAGTTCTCAGGCTTTACTATATATGTTCTAACCTCATTATCCTTTATTTCAGATATCTGTGTTGAGCCTGCAACAGTTATTTCATCCATACAGCTGTTTCCGCAGGCAACAATTCCTCTTTCAACGCCCATTGCGTGCATAGCCTTTGCAAGAGGCTCTGTAAGTCTGTCACTGTACACACCTATAAGAGCTCCCTTTGCATTACTTGGGTTTGATATAGGTCCAAGTATATTAAAAATTGTTCTTATACCCATATCACTTCTTGCCTGACCTACATTTTTCATAGCCTTATTGAAGATCTGGGCAAACATGAAACCCATGCCAACCTTTTCAATACACTCTTCAACCATTTCAGCCTCAAGCATAATATTTATACCAAGAGCCTCAAGAACATCGGCAGCACCGCTTTTGCTTGATATTGCCCTGTTTCCGTGCTTTGCTATAGGCACGCCTGCACCTGCTGCAACAAAGGCTGATGTAGTTGAAATATTAAATGTATTTGCACCGTCGCCACCTGTTCCCACAAAGTCTATGTAGGGAATAGCAGTCTTTGGCTTAACGTGTTCGGCAAGTTCCTGCATAACCGTAGCACAGCCAACAATTTCATCAATTGTTTCACCCTTTATTCTAAGAGCAGTAAGAAAGCTTCCTATCTGAGCCTGTGTTGCTTCTCCGCTGAGCATTGCCCTCATAACTTCCTTAGCCTCATCTGTTGTCAGATTTTCTCCTGCCACGACCTTTTTAATTGCTTCCTTCATATCCATATTTATCATTCTCCTTTACACTTTACAACTTTAATAAGTTAAATCATAGCACACATCATTTATTGTTTCAATAATTTTTTTATTTTAATTCTAAAATCCTTATTACCCGAATAAAAATAATTAAGTAAACAAGTGAAAATATGAAGGGAGTACAAAAATGGAAAACAGTAACACACAAAACAACATAATAGAACTCAGCGGTCAGATCGCATCAGAATTCACCTACAGCCATCAGGTATACGGAGAAGCCTTTTACAGCTTTATGCTGTGTTCAAAGCGTTTAAGCGATACATATGACACGCTGCCGGTCACTGTTTCGGAAAGACTTTTAATAGATGTTGAAGCAAAATCAGGGCAGTTTATATCGGTTACAGGTCAGCTCCGCTCTTACAACAGCTATTCGGAAGGCAAAACACATTTAATACTTACGGTTTTTGCAAAGGATATTAAAATAATCAATGAACCTGCAAATGATATAAATAATATAAGACTTGACGGTTTTATATGCAAGCCTCCTGTTTACAGAACAACACCTTTTAACAGAGAAATTGCAGATATTCTCCTTGCCGTAAACAGGGCATATAAAAAGTCGGATTATATACCCATTATCTGCTGGGGAAGAAATGCAAAATATGCCTCTACTCTTGAAGTGGGAAGCAACATTTCAGTTACGGGAAGAATGCAGTCACGAATTTACCACAAAAAACTTTCAGAAACAGAAACTATCGAAAAAACAGCATATGAAGTTTCCGTATCAAAAATTGAATTAATTACTAATGATATTGACAAATAGAACAAAATCGGTTATCATAAAAACATAGTAATTGTCTTAACTATAGCATATTCAGAAAGGAGAATACAAATGAAGAGCGAATTATATGTTCAGTTCAAGGGTAATAACGTTGATACTAAGGTATTGCTTGAAATGGCTAAGGAAATCTGGAAGTCAGACGGCAATAAAGTAAAAGATTTATCTACTGTTGAACTTTACTACAAGCCTGAAGAAGGCAGATGTTATTATGTATTTAACGGAGAAGGCTCCGACGAAAGCTTCTTTGAAATTTAATACATAATCTTTTCTGAGCTTTCTTTTACGGAAAGCTCTTTTTTTGTCGCTTTTCATAGTGATCTCCCTTCTGCTGAATTAAAACCTTTGACTGACAAATATTTACTGAGGACGATCATCATATCGTCCTCCAAATCTTTTATTTAAACTTATCCTGTCATTAATATAAAATTCACGCACTAACCAAAACTCCCCCTTCCAACTCCCGCCTGACATACCCAACTTTTTACACACTTAGTCTTGACCTTAAGTATTATAAATGATAAAATTAAATAAGTATGCAGACTATAAGAGGTGTAAAATGAAAAATATAGGTATTATAGGTCTTGGTCTTATAGGCGGCTCTCTTGCCAAATGCTTCAGATCAAGAATAAAGGATGTAAAAATCGTAGCAATGAACAGAAGTGAACAGTCACTTATCGATGCAAAGGCTGACGGAGTAATTGACAGCTATTCCTTAAATGATATGTCTTTATTCAGTGAATGTGATATTGTCTTTGTATGCACATCGGTAGACAAGATCCCCGAATATGTGGAAAAGCTTATCCCCTTTATTAAAAAGGATTGTATAATTACAGATGTAGGCAGCACAAAAAAAGTCATATATAATGAAATGCTCAAATTCAAGGATATTAATTTCATAGGCGGACATCCTATGGCAGGCTCCGAAAAGACAGGCTATAGATCTGCCAAAGAGCATCTTTTTGAAAATGCCTTTTATATCCTTACGCCAAATGAGAATATTTCTGACAAAATGCTTGAAGATATGATATACATTGTAAAGCTTGCAGGGGCAGTCCCTCTTATTTTAAGTCCCGATTACCATGATTACACAGTGGCTGCAGTCAGTCATGTACCTCACATTATAGCCTCTGCCCTTGTAAATACCGTAAAGGAACTGGATGACGACAACTGCTATATGCATGCCCTTGCAGCAGGAGGCTTTAAGGATATTACAAGAATAGCAAGCTCTTCCCCCGAGGTGTGGAGCAGTATATGCGATGATAACAGGGACAAAATACTTGAAGTCCTTTCAGTTTTCAGAGAAAACATTGAACAAATTGAAAAAGAACTTAAAAATAAGGAAAGTCTTTACAGCTTTTTTGATGAAGCTAAAGACTACAGAGATACATTTGCAAGCAGAACATCCCACGCTATATGCAGCCAGTATGAAATATATGTGGATGTGACAGACCATCCGGGAGCTATTGCAACAGTTGCAACTCTTTTAAGTGTAAACAATATAAATATCAAAAATATAGGTATAATAAACAGCAGAGATTATTCGGAAGGTGCTCTTCAGATAGTTTTTGACGAGGCATCTCATAAGGATAAGGCAACAGAAATACTTAAATCAATGAACTACATAGTTTTAAACAAGGAGTAAACAAATGGATAAAATCATAAATTCAAAAACAGGTCTTAAGGGTACAATAAAAATACCGGGAGATAAGTCAATATCCCACAGAGCTGTCATGTTCGGCAGCCTTGCAAAGGGAGATACAGAGATAACAGGCTTTTTAAGAGGCGACGACTGTATGTCAACAATAAGCTGCTTCAAAAAGCTTGGTATAGACATTGATGTAACAGATGACAAGGTAATCGTACACGGCAAGGGACTTAAAGGTCTTTCAGCACCAAAGGAGACTCTTGACGTAGGCAACAGCGGTACTACAATAAGGCTTATTTCAGGTATACTTTCTGCCCAGAATTTTGACTCTGTTTTAAACGGAGATGCTTCCATACAGAAAAGGCCTATGAAAAGGGTCATAACCCCTTTAAGTCTTATGGGAGCCTCCATAGAAAGCACAAATGACGGTTATGCTCCTCTTACAATACATGGCAGCAGGCTTAAGGCAATTGAATATACAATGCCTGTTGCATCAGCCCAGGTAAAGTCAGCAATACTTCTTGCAAGTCTTTTTGCAGAAGGCACAACTGTTATAAACGAACCCGTTGCATCAAGGGACCACACTGAAATTATGCTTAACTATTTCGGTGCAGATATCAAAAACAACAAGGGCGTTATAACAAGCAGCCCCGTTGATGAGCTTTACGGCAGAAACCTTGAAGTGCCGGGAGATATTTCATCAGCAGCCTTTTTTATGGTTGCAGGTCTTGTTGTTCCCGATTCTCATATTATTATTGAAAATGTAGGCATCAACCCTACAAGAACAGGCATAATTGATGCTCTTCAGGCAATGGGCGGATATGTAAAGGTACTTAATGAAAGAAAATCAGGTGGAGAACTTGTAGGTGATATTGAAGTAAAGACATCACATCTTAAGGCAACTACCCTTGAAGGCAATATAATACCAAGAATGATAGATGAGATTCCTGTTTTTGCAGTAGCAGCACTTTGTGCAGAGGGTACAACATATGTAAAGGATGCTTCCGAATTAAAAGTCAAGGAATCCAACAGAATTGCCACAATGAGCACAGAACTTGGCAAAATGGGCGTTACAATAACAGAAACCGATGACGGTATGATAATTGAAGGAAACCAGAAGCTTAAGGGAAGTACTGTTTATTCTCATCTTGACCACAGAGTTGCAATGAGCTGTGCAATAGCGGCACTTATTGCAGAAGGAAACACAGCTATTACAGATGCCGACTGTGTAGGCATATCCTTCCCTGATTTTTATGACATACTGGAAAATTTATAATTCCTTTATTTAAAAAGGAACATAATTTTCCGGTTGATTTACAAAAACAACACTCAGTTAAATTCCTGTTTACCTCACTAACAAAACCCTCCCCCGAAACGCGAGCGTTTCTCCTCCTCCCTTACACGGGAGGCTCATATCA
>CAJFNV010000032.1 GCA_904395805.1 Candidatus Gallispira edinburgensis
CAACTTTGCTTTGCAAAGCGAGTCCCGTTTATCTTCGGGATTGCACTGCCTGCGGATTAAAGTCTGCGACGCTAATTGCAAGTTAGCTGTTCAAAAACTGCAAATTTTCGATTAAAAATAAGTTTATTGACGGTCTGAGACCTGTGTTTTATAAAATGCAGGTCTTTTTTATAAAAAATGTAAATTTTATTTTATAAAAAATAAAAAAATTGCTTGACAAAAGATACAGACTAGTGTATAATAACTTTTGTCGCTGCAACAGGTGATATGCCCAGATAGCTCAGTTGGTAGAGCAGAGGACTGAAAATCCTCGTGTGGGCGGTTCAATTCCGTCTCTGGGCACCATTTATGCGGGTGTGGTACAACGGCTAGTACATCAGCCTTCCAAGCTGAGGACGAGGGTTCGACTCCCTTCACCCGCTTTTTATTATGCCTATGCGCGAGTGGCTCAGTGGTAGAGCATCGCCTTGCCAAGGCGAGGGCCGCGGGTTCGAATCCCGTCTCGCGCTTTTTAATCTCTGAATATCAGTGAAGAGGAACTGAATTTTGACTTTAAGGACAGTTATTGATAGCTGTCTTTTTTTGTTTATGAAGTATAGTACAAAAAAATGCAATATATTTTGTACAAAACTAACAAAAATAAAAAAAGGGCTAGTATTTTGAATTTGGATTTGGTATAATAGGAATTAATCAAATTATGTGTAAATATAAGGAGGCAATGATATGAAAAGAAAACTTTTAAGTATAGTTTCTGTTGTGCTGGCAATGTCCATGACAACATCTGCTTTTGCTGCCACAGCGAGAGGTACAGGTGATGTGGATGGAGATGGCAAGATAACTGCTAATGATGTGTTTAAGATCATGCAGAATTTAGCTGCTGACGATGCACAGGCTAATGTTGACGGTTACACCGGTATTGACGGACTTGATGCAAGAGTATTGTATAATACAATTCTCCAGCCAAAGACAGTAAGTGAGGATCTTACGCTTAAGGCATATTCCGAAGGTATGGCTAATGATACTGAATTCAGAGTTTTTGATGCTGCAGATTTGGCTTCTACTACAGGTCACGAAGCACCTAATGGTTTAAAGGAAGTTGCAACTAGTGTTGATACATCAACTACAACAACTATTAAGGATGCAATTGACAAGTTAGTTGATATGGCTGCAAACCAGAGAACACAGGGAATTACAAACCAGTTAAATAGAATTTTCTTTGTAAGTGCTGTTAAGGGTGATGTTTATTTAAGATCTGAAAATGGTTGGGCAATGTTCTGTAATGCTTTAAGATACATAGTACCTATGGATGGGGAAACTGCTGCACTTTGCAACAGACCAGAAAACGGTACACCTATAAGTGAAATTGAAGCAAACGAAACATTAAAGGCAAGATATGATGCTTTAAATGAAGTTAAGGCTATAATAGTTGGTGATCAGGAAGATCCTGCTGCTGTAAATGAAACTGCTTTATCTGCAAGTGATATAATTGCAGCTAAGGATGCTCTTTACAGAGCAATTCCATCAGGTCTTACTGATGAGGAAATTACAGCAACTGCAAAGGAAGTTTTAAAGATAACTGATACTAAGTATGTATTCAGTGTTGACAGTGAGAAAACAGGTCAGGAAGATCTTTCTGAAGCTAATGTAGATACAAGTGCATTTATAAATGGTCTTCTTGCTTTAAAGAACTATGATACAGCAACAATGGCTGACTACAGAAATACATTTGGAGATAAGCTTTCAATTAAAACACAGAATAATGTTGGTGTTACTTTTGAAGTTGCAGTTGTTGCAGGTGTAGATTCAAGTGAAGCTACTACTGAGACTCCAACAGAGTCATCTACAGAAGCTCCAACAGAATCAAGCACTGAGGCTCCTACTGAAACAACTACAGAAGCTCCTGTTTCAGGAAGCTGGTCATTTGATATTTCTTCTTTAACAGCTGCTGCAGATAAGGAAGAATTAACTGGTTCTATAGGAACAGATAACTTTTTCACTGTAGTTGGCGAAGTAACTAAGAGAACAGGCTCAAGTGGTGATGTTTCAAGTATAGAGCTTGCTAAAGCAGAACGTGGTGCTATTGAGTTTACTGTTACAGGAAATGCACATGTAGAATTTGATGCATCAAGCACAGGTGGTTCAAATACATCAGCAATTGCTTTGGTATCTGCAGATGGAACAACCTATTACGTTAATACTACAGTAACAGGATCTGCAAATGGCAGGACAACATTTACTGCCGATGTACCTGCAGGTACATACAGAATAATATCACCATTAGATGCAGCTAATGACAGAGGTGCAAGAGTTTACAGCATAAATGTTACAGCATAATTTAATAAAGAAGTGATATGAAAAGTTAATAACAATAATGTTAATAAAGAGGGAGATTGATAACAAATCTCCCTTTTTAAATAAACAATATGTGAGGGAGAAATATATGAAATTAAAATGGATGGCAGTGCTGACATTAGCTGCTAGCACATTATTTGCAGGTGCGGCTTTTGCGGCAGATGGAAACGGGTTCAGTGATGTTGATTTTTCAACAGAGCAGGGACAGGCAATTGAAAAGATGTACAGTGTAGGGTATTTAAGCGGATATAATGACGGTACATTTAAACCTGATGCAACTATTACAAGAGCGGAGCTTACAAGAGTTTTCAACCAGGTGTTTAAGTATGAATTAAATGAAGAAAAGGCTGCAGCTACGGCAGACTTTACCGATGTAGATAAGAATGCATGGTACTATAATGATGTGAGAATTGCTCAGACTAACGGCTATATCAACGGCTTTAATGACGGTACTTTCAGACCACAGGAGAACTTTACACGTCAGCAGACTTGTGTAACATTAGCGCTTGCGGCAGGTTTACAGAATACCACACAGGAAATAGCTATAAGCGATGAGGTTTCTCCATGGGCTGAGAACTATGTTAAGGCAGCTATAGCTGACGGTGCTTTTGAACTTGAAGAAGGCAACACATTCAGAGCAACTACGAACATTACAAGAGGTGAGGTTTGTGAAGCCCTTGCAAAATATGTTGTTATTGAAACAGAGGTTGTTACAGATGAACAGGGTGAAGCTGTAACAAATTCAGAAGGTGAAACAGAAACTGCAACAACCGTATCTGTAAATAAATCAAACAGCGGTTCCAGCGGCGGAAGCTCCGGCGGCGGATCATCAAGCGGCGGCAGTTCTTCAGGCGGAAGTACCGGTACAACAACTGCAACAGAAGCTACGACAGAATCAACAACTGCGGCGACGGATACAACCGGGTCAACAACCACAACAACTACAACAACAGAGGCAACTACTGAAGCAACAACAGAAGAAACCCCAGACAGTACTGAAATTGTGTTAAATGATGAAGAAATACAGGCACTGAGAAATGTTATATCCGATACAAGAAATGTACTTATGTACAGAGTAAGAACAAGTGCTGAGAAGGAAATAGTTCAGTATATTCTTGAATCAATGGAAAGCTACCTTGCAGACAACAGCTTTGATGTGACATCTGCTATAAGTGAAGCAAAGAATATGTATTATGACC
The DNA here is from genome assembly GCA_904395805.1 of Candidatus Gallispira edinburgensis. Taxonomy (GTDB): domain Bacteria; phylum Bacillota; class Clostridia; order Lachnospirales; family CAG-274; genus Gallispira; species Gallispira edinburgensis. The sequence goes on from CAJFNV010000032.1 coordinate 3,552, forward strand.
TGAGCGCTGAAGAAAAAGAAGATTTTCAGCATTGTGTAAAAACAAGTTATGATATGATGGATGTTGTTAAGCTGCAGGAGGTATTTGCTCCTTTGCTTTAAAAGTGTAAAATAAATCACTGAAAAGAAAATCACTTAGAGGGCTTGTTACCCTTTAAGTGATTTTTTGGTTCAGCTATTATATCAGCAGTACTTTTCAATAACAGACTTAATATCATCGTATTTAAATCCACGCCTTAAAAGAAAATTTATATGTTTCTGCTTTTCCTTTAAATCAATCGGCGTGTTTTTTATTCTCTTTTCAAGAAGGGCATCTATTATTTCTTCCGTGTCCTCTGTGTCTGATTCGCTGAGGGCATTTTCTATATATTCAGGTTTTACTCCCTTTTTATAAAGTTCTGCCTTTATACGCTCTGGACCCCATTTCTTTAGTTTTCGGCAGTCCTTTGCATACATTATGGCATAGGACATATCATCTATATATTTATATTTAAGCATTGATGCAATTACCCGTTCTGTTATTTCATCGGAATAACCTTCTTCAATAAGCTTATTGCGGACTTCCTTTTCGGTACGCATTTTAAAGCCTATGTATCTGTCTGCCTTCTGATATGCTTTTGCGTACACTGCATTATCAATTATATAATCATATCGTTCCTGTGTAAGCTCTGTGCCGATCTTAAGTCCCATAAATGTACAGTCTGACTTGTCCAGCCCAAAGGCAAACTTGCCGTCAATAAATACGGAAACTCTGTTTTGTTTTTTTACCTGTGGTTTGATATCTGTTATTATCATATTTACTCCTTTTGCCTGTTGATTTTCCATTTCCACCAGCCAAGCTTATAGCATATATATATAATGAGGGCTGAAATACCGTTACTTGCTACAACCGAATACCATACACTTTGTTCTGCCATATGGAAGAAGTGGCTGAATATAAATAATGTTGCAAATCTGAATACCCATAATCTTGAAGCATCAACTATCATTGTTACTATTGTGTTGCCTGCTCCGTTAAATAAACCTACTGTGTTGTTGTATATAGCGTTTGTCCAGCACCAGAATGCCATTATTGAAAGAAAGTCTGAGGCAAGAGGTATAACATTTGCATCAGAGGAGAAAATCTTTACAATAGCTGTGGAAACTATGTTTCTTGACAATATGAAACCTGCTATAAAGAGAAATATGACACCTATAAGTCTTGATTTCTTGTAGGCATCAACTGCCCTGTCGGTTTGTCCTGCGCCTATATTCTGTCCCACAATTGTTGCAACGGCTGACCCCATTGCGTTTGCGGGCATTGTTATGATGCTGTTTATTCTGTTGCCTATACCATAGGCAGCCATGGCATTGTTGCCGAATACGAGTACATTCTTTGTCATAAGAAGAAAACCAAATTGCATTGTTGAGTTGCCTATGGCTGTAGGAAGTCCTACTGTTATTATACGATGGATCATTTTTGCATTAAAGCGAAAACCTTTAAGATCAACATGTATTTTGTTTTTACCCTTGAAAAGGCTTATTGCTGCTATTATTGCACAGGGCACTTTGGCAAGCATTGTTGCAAAGGCTGCACCTGCAATTCCCCATTTGAATACCATTATAAAAAGAGGATCCAGTATCATATTAAGGACTACGCCAAGCATATTGAGCTGCATAGGACGTACTGTATCTCCCTGTGCCTGATTTACAGATGTAAAAATGTTGATCATAAATAAAAATGGAAGATCAGTAATAACTACTCTTAAATAAGTTGTGCCCATTGTGTTTACAGGACCTTCTGCTCCCAGCCAGTTGACAATTGACGGAGTAAAAATAAAGCATAATATTCCGCATATAAAGGCAAAGAGTATTGAGCAGACAAATATATGATTTGCCATCGTTTTTGCGTTTTTAATATCCCTTGCCCCTACATACTGTGATATAAGTATAGAACCTGCAAGTGTAAGACCTGCTCCGAAGTTTATAATTATATTCTGTACAGGGCTTACAAGGGAAATTGCTGCCATTTCATTTGTGCCCAGCTTCCCCAGCCAGTAGGTGTCTGTTAAGTTGTACATTGTCTGTATAAAATTATTAATGACTATAGGAATGGCAAGAGAAAGTATTGCCTTTACCATATTGCCTGAAAGTATGGCTTCTGTATTTTGTTCAGCCTTTGACATAAATTTTACTCCTTTCCTCCTGGAAAATAAATCCCTTTTACAAACATTTTACTTTATGACGAGGGCAATTACCATTAAAATATTTTTGCGAATATAAAAACTACAGAAAAATTGCATATGTGCAGGTCAAATATTAAAAAAATAAATTTTGAAAATAACTATTGTTAATTTATTCAATTTGTTTTATTATATATAGGAGGTGAGTTGTATGAAAACAGTTGATTTGCATACCCACAGTATATATTCAGACGGAACATTTACTCCGAAGGAAATTATGGAGTACGGAAAGGAAAAGGGTCTTGCTGCCATAGCCCTTACAGATCATGATACCCTTGAGGGGATCTATGAGGCTGTAATGTGGGGCAGTAAATACGGTATAGAGGTGATACCCGGTATTGAGGTATCTACAGAATATGAAGGTACGGAGATCCATATTGCAGGGCTGTTTGTAAGCAATGAAAATGAGGAATTTAATTCCGCACTGGAGGGGCTCAGAAAGAGCCGTGAAAACAGAAACAGACAAATGGTGGAGAAGCTTAATGATATCGGTGTCAGTATCAAATATGAAGATGTTGTAAAAAGAGCAGAGGGCGGAATTGTTACAAGGGCACATATTGCAAGGGAAATAATAAATAAGGGATATGCCGGTTCAAATAATGAGGTTTTTGAAAGATATATAGGAAAGGATAAGCCTGCCTATGTAAAAAGACAGGTCTTGTCATGGACGGATACATTAAGGCTTATTAATGAAAGCGGAGGACTTGCTGTTCTTGCTCATCCCCTTTTATATAAGCTGTCTGAAAGGCGGCTTGAAATGATAATAGGTGAGCTTGTTAAAGGAGGACTTGCAGGGATCGAAGCCTATTATTCCACTCACTCTCTTTCAGATATAAACTATGTTAAGCAGGTTGCTCAGAAATATAAATTGAGATTAAGCGGCGGAAGTGATTTTCACGGAGCAAACAAACCAAAACTTGATCTGGGCACGGGATACGGAAATCTTAAGGTCCCCTATGACGTCCTTGAAGTGCTCAAAAAGGAACATGACATAAGAAACAGTAAAAGAAGGAAAGGAGAATAAAATGCCTAAAAATAAAAGTGAAAACAGATTAATAGCTCAGAATAAAAAGGCTTATCATGATTATTTTATACTGGAAACATTTCAGGCAGGCATTGCTCTTACAGGTACGGAGGTAAAGTCCCTGCGTGCAGGCAAATGTAATCTTAAGGAAAGCTATATTCAGATCGAAAATAATGAGGCTATTATAAAGCAGATGCATATAAGCCCCTATGAACAGGGGAATATATTCAATCACGACCCTTTGGCTGACAGAAGGCTACTTCTGCACAAGTATGAAATAAATAAGCTTATAGGCGCTGTAACAAGGGATGGATATACCATTATACCTCTTAAAATTTATTTTAAGGGCAGCCTTGTTAAGGTGGATATAGGAATAGCAAAGGGTAAAAAACTTTACGATAAAAGGCAGGATATTGCCAAAAAGGATGCAAAGAGGAGTGCCGAAAAGGAATTTAAGCATAAGCTTCAATTATAATAAATAAAATAACAAAGGAGAACATAAAAATGGACTACAAGAAAATTGCTATGGAAAAACACAAGGAATGGGCAGGTAAAATAGAGGTTGTGTCAAGAGCGCAGGTAAACAATGCAGATGATTTATCTGTAGCCTATACTCCGGGAGTTGCGGAACCATGCCTTGCTATAAAGGAAGATCCCGATAAGGTATATGAACTTACAAGAAAGCATAACATGGTGGCTGTTATTACAGACGGCTCTGCCGTACTTGGACTTGGCAATATAGGCGGTGTTGCAGGTATGCCTGTTATGGAGGGCAAGTGTGTTCTTTTTAAGGAATTTGCTGATGTGGATGCTTTCCCTATATGTGTAAACACTCAGGATACAGATGAAGTTGTAAATACGATTTATCATATTTCAGACAGCTTCGGAGGTATTAATCTTGAGGATATAGGTGCACCAAGATGTTTTGAAATAGAACAAAGACTTAAAAAAATGTGCAGAATACCTGTATTCCATGATGACCAGCATGGTACTGCAGTTGTTGTGCTTTCAGGTATAAGAAATGCTCTTAAGCTTACAGGAAAGAAAGCGGAAGAGTGCAAGGTCGTAATGAGCGGTGCGGGAGCAGCGGGAACAGCTATTGCAAAGCTCCTTTTAAAGGCAGGATTCAACAACATTGTAATGAGAAATATTGACGGTGTAATATCAGCAGGCAAGGAATATGAGGATCCTTCTCTTGCAGAACTTGCACAGATAACAAATCCAAACAAAGAGGACGGCACACTTGAAGATATTATAAAGGGTGCGGATATTTTTATAGGAGTTTCAGCCCCTAATATTTTAACAGGTGAAATGGTCAGGACAATGAATAAGGATGCTATTATTTTTGCAATGGCAAATCCAAATCCTGAAATACTTCCCGATATTGCAATTGAAGCAGGGGCAAGAGTTGTGGCAACGGGACGTTCAGACTATCCTAACCAGATAAACAATGTCCTTGCTTTCCCGGGTATATTCAGAGGTGCTCTCGATGTAAGAGCAAGTGACATTAATGAGGAAATGATGCTTGCTGCATCTGATGCTATAGCAAACCTTGTTACAGATGAGGACATTGCAAAGGGAATTATCATACCTTCTGCCCTTAACAAGAGTGTTTCAAAGGATATTGCGGCTGCAGTTGCAGAGGCTGCCAGAAAAACAGGGGTTGCCGGTATTTAATTTTATTGTACAGTAAATGAAATAATAATGTAACATATTTTTACCCCTGAATGTGTTATAATATTTCTGAGGAAATAAATAACACAAATAAAATTTTTATAATATTTTACCAAAATTAACGTAAAAGTAACCTTACTGTAACAGTATTGTAATAGTAATGGTGTATACTATATATAGTGAATGAAGTATGAATTAAACAAGATATATTGTTTTAAATAAGTTTTCGGAAGGAGGGCGCTAATATTATGAAAAAGTTTTTACTGACTGTTTTTGCACTATTTACTTTAGCTTTTGTGATGTTAGCTATGCCTGTGTCTGCTCATGCTGCCCCTGTTAATAACTTTAAAATAACAAGCGGCATTAATACAGAAAAGACTTCTGAAATTACTTTTGACTCAACCAGAGTTGTTTCCGGTACTGCCGAAGCCGGCTCTTCAATTGCTATAACTATATATGAGCCTACTACAGTAAACGGAAACACTACTTATAAATATATAAGGTCATACAGTATTACTGTGGGTTCAAGCGGTATTTTCAGTCAGAATATAAGTCTTAAAGAAGGCAAGAATTATGTTGTTGTGGCAGCACGTAAGGACGGCAAATATTCAGAAGTCAGGACAACAATAACAAGGAAAAATGCTGTACTGAAAGCAACACTTTCACAAAGTATTGCCGTTCCCGGAAGCAGTAACTGGTAATTTATTTGAATAAAGGGTATAAATATATGAAAAACTTCGGAAGGAATTTTATAATTGCTTTTTTGATGGTTTTGGCTATTTATCAGACAGGTGAGTTATGGTTTGGAGATTTTTCAGACCATAACTTTTTTTCATTGTTTGACAGAAGTCAAAACAGCTATGCTAAAAATGTTGCCTATACTCTGGACAGGCTTGTAATAAATCTTGGAGATAACAAGGTCATATGCAGAGGCAGCAACATTTACGGCAGTGAGTATAAGGAACAGTTTGATAAGGCTGTGTCAGCAGCTCTTGTTAAAGGTACACTTACTGAAAATACGGGAGATGTGGACTGGGCATCTGTGCTTGATAACAGGGCTATAATTTATGAATACAGCTGCAGTTTCAATGGTTCTGATTTAGAGGGGATATTTAATGTAAAAAGTGATATGTGTGCCAAGATCAAAACTTACGACACAATAATTATATCACCAAGAGCGGATAATTCCTTTATGAGAGTAATATTTTATGATTCCGAACAGAAAATAAGCTCATATGCGGAGCTTAAAAGCAGCAGCATTATAGGGGAATGCTATGAAACAAGCTCTCAGTTTTCATCGGATGAAAATGAAATATATTATATTTCAAGTGTTGAAAATGGGTTTGACATTTTTACGGGGAATAAATTTCTTCCTCAGTGTGAGTCTGAAATTTACACTTACAGCGCAATTGAGCCTCATTATATTATAAATGATATGACAATGGTAGAGAGAAACGCAAATATATTTTTTGACAATGCTGTTGCCAGGGATTATCAGAAGAATAATGACAATTATACGTTCAGAAATGAAACAACGGTTGTAAGATTTTATGACAACTCTGTCCTTGAATATTTTAACTACGATACAAAAAACGGTGATAACAGCGGTTTTGCGGCAAACTATGTTGCTGCAGTTAACCTTATAAGGCAGGATACCTTTGTGACAAATGAATTTTATCTTGACAGTTACACATTTAACGAAGGGCAGTATGTCTTTAAGTTTAATTATAAAATAAACGATCTTCCTCTTGTGCCCGGAGATGATATTACAGAGGCAACGGGAATGACCAGTTTTATAGAAGTAACTGCGTCAAACGGAAGCGTTGACAAATACAGAAAATATGCATGCAGATATACTATCTCAGACAGAATCACATTGAATTCCAGAGTTGACTTTATAGGAGCTGTGGATAAAATTTATGCTGAGCTTTATGGCGGTGAAAGTACCAAGCCTGTAGACGATATTACTCTGGCTTATATTGCTGATGATAAAAGTTTTGGCTTGAGCTGGATAATAGATATTGATAATGAGAAATATATTGTTGATACAGAGGGGTAGGTGTATATATGGAATGGTCAAAAGCCAAAAAATATACTGTTATTATTCTTATACTCCTTAATATAGTGCTTATGGGGCTTAACATATATAAAAGTTTTGAAACAAGGCTTACAGGTTCAAGAATAAGCGATGTTGCTTCTCTCCTCAATTCAAGAGGTGTTACGATAACATGTTCACTTCCGGGAAGTTACAAGCCTATGGCTGAGATCGCAACATCTGATTACAGCTTTGATTTTGTAAGGCTTGAGCGTATATTTATGGAAGGAGAACAAAACGTAAGGAGAACCGATGAATATAACAGTGTTGTATTTATTTCAGATAATTCAAGGCTTTCGGTAAGAGGGAGTACTGTAAGTTTTACATCAACTCTTTCTGAAAATATAGCGGGAATAAATGAGGCAAGGCAATATTCCGATGGAATTATAAATAAAATAAATGAAAATTTCGGAAACTATGATTTTCATTCTGTCAGTGAAACAGATGAGGGGTATATTGTAAAATATTATGAAAAGAGCGGAGGGAAAAATGTTTTCAGTAACTTTGCTTATTTTACAATAAAGGGGAATAATGTTGCCCTTGCCCTTAATTACGCCGGGATAGGCAGTGAAATGAGTGTGAAGAAAAATATTTTTGCCGCTGATGAGGCATTATATTCAGCTATAAACAATATTAAAGAGGACAGTGAAAAGGCAAATATATCCCGTGTGGAATTGGGCTATTATGTAATAAGCTCAAACTATGGCGGGGGAGATTATGCAACTCCTTTTTATCTTATAACAGCTAACGGAAAGGATTACTATGTAAATGCTTATACGGGAGAGTGTTTTTAAGCGGTTTATGGTCGGATTTGTTTTCTGTTATACAAGCATTTTTAAGTTAAATAAATAAAAATTCTTGACAATAACATACATTGCTGATAATATAAATAGGTTGAAATGCAATATATATTTAAAAGTTTGTGCATTTTAACCTTATTTTTATGTTGAAAAATTTGTAGAATTAATATATACTTAAGTAATAAGTATGAATGCATGATTTATTTGTTATGTAAACGGCTTGAAAGCTGTTTGCAGTATAAACCGTAAATTTGTTATACCAGAGAGGTGTGTGTGCTTTTATGGAGCATTTGTTGATTAAGGGAAGGAACCCCCTTAATGGTGAGGTAGTTATAAGCGGTGCCAAAAATGCTGTGGTAGCGATTATACCTGCCGCTATTATTGCCAATGGAGTTTGTATTATCGATAACCTGCCCGCTATTGAGGATGTAAGGTGTCTTCAGGATACCCTTATTAAGCTGGGTGCTGTATGTGAGCTTATTGATGAAGGAACCCTTATGGTGGATTCTTCAAATCTTAATAACTGGAATGCTACTTTTGATTCAGTAAGAAGAATAAGAGCTTCCTATTATCTTATGGGTGCTCTTCTTGCAAGATTTAAAGAGGCTAAGGTTGCCTTGCCCGGAGGCTGTAATTTCGGAACAAGGCCTATTGACCTGCATTTAAAGGCTTTCAGGGCTTTGGGTGCTGTAATTGATGAGGACTATGATAATGGTGTAATATCTTTAAAGGCTGACAGACTTGTTGGTACAAATATTTTTCTTGATACTGTTTCAGTAGGGGCAACTATTAATACTATGCTTGCTGCCACTCTTGCTGAAGGTGTTACTACAATTGAAAATGCAGCTAAGGAACCTCATATTGTAGATACGGCAAACTTCCTTAATATGATGGGAGCAAAGATAAAGGGCGCAGGTACAGATGTAATAAGAATAACAGGTGTTGAAAGTCTTCACGGAGCAGAGTACATGATAATACCTGATCAGATAGAAGCAGGTACATATATGATCGCTGCTGCTGTATGCGGAGGACATGTTTCGGTAAGAAATATTATACCGAAGCATATGGACAGCCTTTCTGCAAAGCTTAAGGAAATGGGTTGTAAGGTCATAGAAGGCGATGACTATATTGATGTTATTTCTGACGGTAATTTATCTGCAACAAGGGTAAAGACTATGGCATATCCCGGATTCCCTACGGATCTGCAGCCCCAGATGGTCGCAGGGCTTTCAAAGGCTGACGGCATAAGCATACTTACTGAAACTGTATGGGAAAACAGATTTCAGTATATTGAACAGCTCAGAAAATTCGGCTGTGACATAACAATTGACGGAAGAGTGGCTACCATACATGGAGTAAGTCAGCTTCACGGAGCAGAGGTTATGGCAACGGATCTGAGGGCGGGAGCTGCAATGGTCATTGCAGGACTTTCGGCAAATGGTATAACCAAAATCGGCAATGTAAGATTTATTGACAGAGGTTATGAAAAGATAGAGTATAAATTAAAGGCTTTAGGTGCTGATATTAAGAGGGTTAAGGAATAATGAAGCTGAAGTTTGCAACGATTGCAAGCAGTTCATCGGGAAACTGTGTTTATGTGGGAACTGAATATACCAATATTCTGGTTGATGCAGGATTGAGCGGTAAAAAAATAGAAGAAGGCTTAAAGGATCTGGAGCTTACGGGAGCAGACATTGATGCAATATTTGTAACACATGAGCATATTGACCACGTTGACGGTGTAGGTGTTCTTTCAAGAAGATATCATATACCTGTGTATGCTACAGAGGGCACATGGGAAAACATGCCGTCAAAGGTAAAGCCTGAAACAATTCGGGATGACTTTAAGAGAAATGTATATGCTGATGAAAATCTTGCCTTTAATGATCTTTGTATAAAGCCCTTTGCCATACCTCATGATGCTGCTGAGCCTGTGGGATACAGCATAATGACAGACAGGGACAAGATAACAATAGCCACTGACATAGGACATATTTCAGACACAATAAGAGAAAACGTAAAAGGCTCCTCTCTGCTGCTCCTTGAGAGCAATCACGATGTGGATATGCTTAAAAACGGCTCCTATGCCTATAATCTTAAACAGAGAATTTTAAGCGATTACGGGCACTTAAGCAATGACAATGCAGGAAAATTTCTCGGTGATTTTGCAGACAGCAAGCTTAAGTATGTTTTTCTGGGGCATCTGAGCAGGGAAAATAATACACCGAGAGTTGCCTTTGACACTGTAAGCAGCATTGTGACAGGAAGCGGCATTGAGCTGGGGGGCGACTTTGAAATGTGGGTCGCTGCTCCCTATGGTGTTAAAAGAAGGATTGAGCTTTAATGAAAATAACAGTTGCCTGTGTAGGTAAAATAAAGGAAAAATATTTTACAGATGCCATAAAGGAATATGCAAAAAGACTTTCAAGATATGTTACCCTTAATATAGAAGAAGTACCCGACGAAAAGGCGCCTGAAAATATGAGTGATGCACAGATCGTTCAGGTAAAGGAAACAGAGGGAGAAAGACTTAATAAGGTCATAAAGGACAGCTATGTTGTTGCCCTTGCAATAGACGGAAAGAAAATGACAAGTGAAGGATTTGCGGACTTTATGTCAGATGCAATGGTAAGAGGTGTGAGCCATATTACATTTGTCATAGGCGGTTCCCTTGGCTTAAGTGATAAAATACTTAAAAGAGCTGATGTAAAGCTCAGTTTTTCGGATATGACATTTCCTCATCAGCTTATGAGGGTAATATTACTTGAACAGATATACAGAGCAAACAGAATAATGAAAAATGAGCCCTATCATAAATAAATGGTAGGGCTTTTTTATGTACTGATAACAGATATATTTAAATAAAATGTTAACAAAATAAATTTAACGTTACTATTGTTGTGTTTTTGTTTAAATAAAAGTTTAAATTAAATTTCCTTTGGGATTTTCAGACAAAAAAATGAAATTTTTTTGTGCAGAACACATAAAAAAATTACTAAAATTAAAAAATGGTTGAAATAAATCCACAATATGGTATAATTAAGTTATATTATAGCTTGGTAATATACTTAGTTTTATTGCGGATAAAAAGAAGTATACATATTGAGCTAAAACTATAGCTATGCTATAAATATTCAAAAAGGAGGAATTTTAACATGAAAAATGGTTCCAAGAGAACAATTAGCCGTTTGGTTGCATTTGTTATGTTAGTATCTAGTATATTTACTAATTTAATTGTAACTAACGCTAAAATTGATGGTACTACATCTGATGAAGTAGTATCAGGTTCAGCTGTAGAAACTAATTATAAGTGGTCAGCTGATGATATGGCAGAAGAAACATTTACTGCTAATCCGGAACTTGGCGGAGATATTTTTGATTATTCTATTATTTCCGGCAAGTCAAAAGTTACAGGAAACAAGAAAACTTTCGCAGACGGCTCATCATTTGAGAAGAGACTTCAGATGGGCGGTACAGGCAAGGTTGAAAGTGATTCCGGTGTATTTACAATAAATGCTCCTTCAGCAGGACAGTTATATGTTTATGCTGTTACAGGAAGCAATGATGAGGGCAGAGCTGTTGAATTTTACAGTGCAGACAATGTATTAATTGACAGTGATGTTTCAGGTCCTATTACCGATGCAAGCACATACACATATCCTGTATTTGTGTATGATATAGCTGAAGCGGGCACATATAAGATCACATCAACAAGCGGTGCTGTAAACTTCTATGGTATGGCTTTTGTTGCTGAAGGTTCAGTTGAAGAACCAACAGAGACTACAACAGAAGCTGGTACAGAGACAACTACTTCTGCACCTAGCGGTGAGACAGGAACTCCTGAACCCGGACAGACTTATACGGCTGACTTTGCAGCTTTAACAGTTGGCGACAAGCTTAACGGCTGGAGCACAGATGATGGTATCATAAATGTTGTTTCTGCGGAAGATCAGGCATATGTACATGATGCTCAGCATGGTGCAGCACTTTTCGATGGTGACCAGATCAATGTAGCTGTAGCAGGAAATGCTACTATTACTTTAACATTATGCCAGTATGGCAATGGTACTGAATTTACAGTAACAGATGCCAACGGCAAGGTTATCGACACTGTAGCAGGAAAGGCTACAGCTGACGGTGAAGTTGTTACAGTTAATTATATGGGTGATGCAACAGTGCTTACATTTACATTAGCTGCAACAGGTGAAGCTTATCTTCACAGTGTGACAGCTGCAAATGATGCTGCTCCTATCGGTGAAGCCAAGAGTTTTGAAATCTGGCTTGATGATATGGCAGTTGATGGTACAGTAGCAACAAAGGCTTACACAGGTGATGTTGCTCTTACTACAGGCGAAACTGTTTCATTAGGTGACAGTATCCTTGAACTCCAGGGAGAGGCTGCTGAACAGTATACTCAGTCTTATGGTGCTGCAGTAGGCGTAATAAGAGACGGTAAGACTGTTAACGGCTATAAGGCCGGTAAGAGAAATGCCAATGCTAACGATATTAACCCAATCCCTTCACAGGGTGACGGCTGTGCGATAGTATTTACACCTGCAGCTACAGGTATGCTTAATACATACTTTGTATCAACATCATTCCTTAGAGTTTGGGACTTTGATACAGCTACAGGAGAACGTTACGGATATACTGATTCTGAGGTAGCAGCAGAATCATATGGCGTAAAGGTTGAAGCAGGACATACATATGTTCTTTCTACAACAGGTAAGACTAATAATATGGCTTACTGTGGATTTGAATATGTTGTTGATGAGCCAACTACAATTGGTGTGAGCTTAAATAACATTAATGCTAATCCTGACAGTATTCCAAATCTTGAAGTTTACTTAACTGATGCTATTTTAGGCGGCGAGTCTGTTGCAACAGTTAAGGCTGATACTACAAGTGTTGATCTTTCAAATGGTCATACTTATACATTATCTACTAATGACGGTGGTGTTAAGGCTACTGTAGCAGGCAGTGACAGATTCACAGCTACAGGCGAGGCTATAACTATTGACCTTGAGGATATTCCTGATGTTACACTTACAGGTAAAATTACCGGTGCTTCTGAAGGAGTAACAGGCGTAACATTTACAAATATGATAAACGGCACAACTTATAATGCAACAGTTACAGGCAATACTTATTCAGTAAGCCTTAAGCCTGGTGACTACGATACATCTGTTACAGCAACAAACGGTGCTTTCACACAGGATAGAGTTAAGGTCGTAGCCGGTGAAGAGAATGTAAACGAAGTTTACGTTGAAATAGTAGATCCAAGCAAGCCTGCAACTTACAGCCCAGCTGATTTATTCAAGCTTGAACATTCAGAAGGTGTTGGTGCAAGAGAGGCTGATATTACAGCTAAGCCAGGAGATACAATTACTGTTCCTGTTGATGGTGCGGCAGTTGTAACAGTATCATCTTATTATCAGGCAGCATTTACTGTTAATGGCAGTGAGGTATTTGGTTCAGACTCTAACAGTACAAGCCAGATCGATACATTTACAGTAAATACAGCAGAAGGTGATACATCTGCAGTAATCACATTTACAGATTCTTATAATGGAACAGCTATTGGTACATCATATATTACTTCTATATCAGTTGTACCTGTTGTAGCATATAAGAATGAAATTAATGTACCCGGTGACTATGCTACCCTTACTGATGCTGTTGCAGCTATTAAGGGTATGATAGACAGACCTGAAGGCGAAGAAGGCAGAGTAACTATTAATATGACTGCTGATATTGAAGAGCAGGTTGTATTTGATGCTCCTTATATTACATTAAACGGTAACGGACGTACACTTAGCTGGTACTACGGTGTAGGTTCATTCTACTATTCAATTGACGGAAGTACAGGTCTCTATAGCGAGAGCCTTTACAGAGATAGGTATTCAAGTGAAGAAGCAAACGGTAACCTTTGGGGCGGTGTAGCTATTATAAGAGGCGACAACTTTATCACTCATGATACTACATTCTTAAATACTTATAACTATGAAGTAACTGAAAAAGAAGCAAGCGATGTAGCTTACTCAGTAGCATCAATGCCTGTAAGAGAATTAGGCGCAGATGTTACAGTATACGCTTCTAAGGAAAGATCAAACGCTTTCTATATTGATGCAGATAATATTGAAGCTTACAACTGTAAGATCCTTTCTTCACAGGATACATTAGGAAGAAACAGTAGTAATGATTTTGGTTATCATGCTTATTTCAAGGATTGTGTGATCGGTGGTAACACTGACTACATCTGCGGTGAGTTTACAGCTATATTTGATAACTGTGAACTTCAGTGGAAGACATTTGCAAATGATGATTCAAACAATGGTAAGGTTGGTATGATTACAGCTCCTAAGACTAGTCCTTATATCTTCAGAAACTGTACAGTAACAACTTCAGGGCTTGAAGGTACAGGTGCTGTTTCAGGTCTTTACGGCAGAACTTGGGGCGAGAATTCACTGGCTTACTTCATTAATACAGAAACAAACGGATATATTTCAGCAGACGGCTGGGGTGAAATGGGCGCAGGCGAAGGTGCAAAGTCATTATTCTATGAATACAACAATACTTCTAATGGCAGACCGTTTGTATCAAATGGTGCTTATAGTAAGGTATTAGAAGATGAAGCTCTTATTGCAAGCATGACAAGTGATGCTGTTATAAATGATTATCTTAATGGCTGGACACCTGTATCTTATGAACCATATACAGCTCCTGAAGGTAAGTTATGGGGCGATGTAAACCGTGACGGTACAGTTGATGTACTTGATGTTTCATTAACTCTTGACTATACATTACAGCCTGAAAAGGTTGAGAACTTTGATGCAACTGCTGCTGATGTAAGTGCTGCTGCAGACGGAGTTAATTCTGAAGATGTTGCTTTGATCTTACAGAAGGTTCTTGATGGTTCATTTACATTACCTGTAGAAAGCGGTAGTTCTTCTGAGGAAACTACTGAAGGTTCTACAGAAGCAACTACAGAAACAACGACAGAAGCTACAGAGACAACAACAGAAGGTGGCGGTGGTGAGCCTGCAGGTGATGCTACTATATATGTAGTTGGTGACTCTACAGCTTGTCATTATGCAGATACAGCTGATGCTGGTCTGTATATAAAGAGAACAGGATACGGTGATAAGCTTGGAGATTATATTAATGCAAATATAGTAAATCTTGCATTATCAGGTAGATCTTCAAAGAGTTATACTACAGATCCTGAATACCAGACATTAATGAATAGTGTTAAGGCTGGTGACTTTGTACTTATCGGATTTGGACACAATGATGAAAAAGCGGGCGAAGCAGACAGATACACTGCTCCAGGAGGAACAAAAGAAGATGAAGGAACATTCAAGAATTCACTTTATGTAAACTACATCTTACCTCTTCAGGAGAAAGGTGCTACACCTATCATTGTTACACCTATAGTAAGAAGAACTACAGGAAGTTGGTCTGACAATCAGTTACATATAGCTAATGGCGGTGACTATAGACTCTCTGGTATAGAGTTAGCAGAAGAACTTGGTTTGGTTAGCATAGATGCAACTACTTTAACCAAGGAATTATATGATACTTTAACTCCAGAAGGATCTAAGTTACTTCATTCATGGGGAACTTCTAAGGATACTTCTATTGACAATACTCATTTAAATAGCTATGGTGCAAGTTATGTGGCATACTTAATTGCAAATGCCCTTAAGGATACAGATTCTGAATTAGCTGCTTATGTTAAGTCAGATATAACTGCTCCTGAAACTCCTACTCTTGAAGAGTTGGTTAATCCTGACTATGTAGAACCAGATGGCTCTGATCCTGAAGACTTAACAAGTCAGCTTTGGAAAACAACATCTCCTTGGTATGGCTCAGCATTTGGAAATCTTGGCGGAGAAAGCAAATTATATGCAATGGATCCTACAGGTGTCAGACTTGATCCTCCACAGGTAGCTCAGGAAATTGAAGGTATTGACAACTTCAAGATTGAAGAACTTAATGATGGTTCTGTAAATATCAGAGCTGGTGTGCCTGATCAGAATAAATCTTATGGTAAGATTGAAGGTAATGGTAAAACTGATGGATTAATTATGTATTATCAGCCAATAAGCGCTGCAGGTAATTTTGAGATTAGTGGTACTATTACAGTAAATAACTACATTAAGAATAATCAGGTAGCATTTGGAGCAATTATTTCTGATAATATGAAGGTTGATACTAATATAAGTGAAAACTACAAGTATGTAACAGCCGGTGCGTTCAGATTAGGTGACGTTGGAGCGAAGGATGCAGCTACTGGCGAAATCTTAAATGGTGTTACATCTTATGCAAGAGTAGATGGTAATTTACAATTAGGACCAAGAGAGTTAACAGAGGACATTGCTCCTGGTACTCAGATTGAAGTATCAATAAAGAAAATTGGTAATAAGTTTACTTGTACATTTAATGGTTCTACTTCTGAATATACTGTTGACATGGAAGGCGATGCATATGCAGGTTTCTTTGCTGCAAGATCTGCAGATATAACAGTATCAAATATTAGCTATAATAACGAAGTAGTAGAGTAATTTATTAAACATTTAATATTAAAATGATTTAATATTAGTGAGAGTTGTGGGATATTCCACAACTCTCATTTTTTATATTTGGATACATTTTTGCTAAATAGGTATATGTCTGCTTAAAAGATTTTGTGAAAATCATGTGCATAAAAAAGGTTCTTTGTCAAATAGTGTGGTTTAACGGAAAACCCTCAGTCAGCTACGCTGACAGCTCCCTTACAAAAGGAGCCAAGAGGACGGACACGCCGTCTTTTTGAACAGTTAGGTTTATGCTGATCTTTTAAGTTGACAGTATTGCCCTTACAAGGGAGCCTGTGCGGGAGTGTAAACAGATATAATCAAATAAACCACACCAAAAATTGTTGAACCATAAAAAAGTATAAATATATTAAGTTTTCGGAGGGAATATTATGAGTAATATGACAAGAAATGAGGCTTGGGAGCTCCTAAAGGAGTACAACAAAGACAAGTTTCACTTAAAGCATGGGCTTACAGTTGAAGGTGTAATGAAATATTTTGCCAAAAAGCTTGGATACGGTAATGAGACTGAGTTCTGGGGGATTGTGGGCTTGCTTCATGATTTAGATTTTGAGAGATTTCCGGAGGAACACTGTATAAAGGAACAGGAAATAATGCGGGAAAGAGGAATAGATGAGAGGATCATACATGCAACAGCAAGTCATGGTTATAATCTCACGGTAGATATTAAGCCTGAACATGAGATGGAGAAAGTTTTGTATGCAGTTGATGAGCTTACAGGGCTTATAGGCGCCGTTGCAATTATGCGTCCTTCTAAAAGTGTTCAGGATCTGGAACTTAAATCAGTTAAAAAGAAATTTAAAAATGCTAAATTTGCAGCAGGCTGTTCAAGAGAAGTAATTGAAAATGGTGCAGAAATGCTTGGTTGGAGCCTTGATGATTTAATTGAGCAAACTATACTTGCTATGAGAAGCTGTGAAAAGGACTATGAGCAGGAGGAAATCTGAGTTATGAAGTTTAATTTTGACGAGGTTATAGACAGAAAAGGGACAAACAGTCTTAAATATGATTTTGCGGCAGAGAAAGGAAAGAGTGAGGACATTCTGCCTTTATGGGTTGCTGATATGGATTTCAGGACTGTGCCTGAGGTTATCGAAAGGCTTGATGAATGTGTTAAACATGGAATATTCGGATATAGTAATAGCAAGGCTGAGTATTTTAACGCTGTGGCTGACTGGTTCAAGTATAATTTTAACTGGAATGTAAAAGAAGAATGGCTTATTAAAACTCCGGGTATTGTATTTGCTGTTGCTGTGGCAGTAAGGGCTTTTACAAATGAGGGGGATTCGATTATAATTCAAAGACCTGTATACTATCCTTTTGGACAGGTAATTGAAAGCAATAAAAGAAAGGTTGTTAACAATCCTCTTAAACTTATTGATGGACATTATGAAATTGACTTTGATGATTTTGAAAGTAAAATTGTAAATAACAATGTTAAGCTTTTTATAATGTGCAGTCCCCATAATCCTGTAGGCAGAGTATGGAAGGAGTGGGAGCTTAGAAAAATAGGTGATATATGCATTAAGCACAATGTTATTGTGGTAAGTGATGAAATACACTGCGATTTTGTATATCCGGGAAATAAGCATATTGTTTTTTCTTCTCTTGGAAAGGAATATGAGAATATAACAGTTACATGTACAGCTCCAAGCAAGACATTTAATCTGGCAGGATTACAGGTGTCAAATATATTTGTATCAAATTGTGAACTAAGGGAAAAATTTAAAAACAGCCTTAAAGCAACAGGCTATGATGAGCTTAATACTCTTGCAATTGCAGCATGTCAGACTGCCTATGAAAAGGGCGGAGAGTGGTTAAATGAGCTGAGAGAATATATAAAGGGTAATCTTGACTTTGCAAGAGACTTTATAAATAATAATATACCGGAAATTAAGCTTATTGAACCTGAGGGGACTTATTTAATATGGATCGATATGAGAAGCCTTAATATGAGCAGTGAGGAAAGGCTTGATTTAATTGAGAATAGGGCTAAGCTATGGCTTGACAACGGAGAAATGTTCGGAGAAGAAGGGGAGGGCTTTGAGCGTATAAATATAGCCTGTCCCAGAAAAACACTTAAGAGAGCTCTGGAGCAGTTGAAAAAGGCTGTCAAAGAGAGGGGATAAAATGTTTTTTATGCAAACATTTTATTAAAATGTGAATACTATAAAATATAGGAACAAAATTTTTAAAAGCTATTGACTTTTTTTATAAATAATGATACAATCCTATTATTCCAATAGGAAATATAATAAATGATTAGGAGGAAATTGAAATGATGAATATATTAGTTAATAAGAATATGTGCTGTTGTTCCTGTTGCTCAATTTTTGCTTACAAATATATTTATATGTGTCCTCCTGTGCAGTTAATAACGGCTTAATAATTATTGCATAAATAAAATATTGTATATTTGCATGTATTTTAAGGAGGCTTTATAGCTTCCTTATTTTTATGTTTTAATAAGATAAAGGGGTGATATTTTGGATATAGATTTTATTATGGAGTACTTGCCCATGTATGCAGAGGCAGCGAAGCTTACACTGGGAATAGGTCTTATTGGTATTTTGTTTTCTGTTGTAACAGGTTTATTCTGTGTTTTGGTTCAGCACTACAGAGTGCCTGTTTTAAGGCAGATAGCTGCTGTATATAAGGAGCTTTCAAGAAATACTCCCCTCCTTGTTCAGTTATTTTTCCTTTATTTCGGATTGCCTAAAATAGGAATTATAATAAGTTCTGAGGCTTGTGCGGTTATAGGACTGAGCTTCCTTGGGGGAAGTTATATGGCTGAGGCATTCAGAAGCGGTCTTGAAGCTATAGATAAAATTCAGGTCGAGTCAGGACTTAGTATTGGTCTTACCCATATGCAGGTCATGAGGTATGTTATACTGCCTCAGGCACTGTCAATATCAATACCGGCATTGTGTGCCAATGTGATTTTTCTTATAAAGGAAACATCTGTATTCAGTGCCGTTGCCCTTGCTGATTTAATGTATGTGGCAAAGGATTTAATTGGTTTATATTATAAGACAGATGAAGCACTGCTTATGCTTGTTATAGCCTATCTGATCTTGCTTCTGCCTGTTTCAATATTTGCCTCATGGCTTGAAAGGAGACTGAGATATGCAGGATTTGGGAATTAAGGTTTTGTTTATGGGAAATAATTTTATAAGGCTTCTTGAAGGACTGTGGATAACCATAAAAATATCTCTTATTGCTGTAGCGATTTCAATAGTTCTGGGTATACTTCTTGGTATGGTCATGACATTAAAAAATCCTGTAACAAAGACAGTAACAAGGGTTTATCTTGAGTTTGTCAGAATAATGCCTCAGCTTGTTCTTCTTTTTATTGTATATTTCGGAGCAACAAAGGCTTTCGGATGGAATTTATCGGGGCAGTTATCGGCTGTTATAGTATTTGCTTTCTGGGGTACTGCTGAAATGGGTGATCTTGTAAGAGGTGCTCTTATTTCAATACCAAAGCATCAATATGAGAGCGGAGAAGCTATCGGGCTGACAAAGGCGCAGGTATATATGTATATTATAATGCCTCAGGCATTAAGACGGCTTATACCTTTGTCAATAAATCTTGCAACAAGAATGATAAAGACTACATCACTTATTGTTTTAATAGGTGTTGTGGAGGTATTGAAGGTTGGTCAGCAGATAATAGAGGCAAACCGGTATACGGTGCCCAATGCTGCACTGTGGATATACGGAACCATATTTTTTATGTACTTTTTTACATGCTGGCCTGTTTCCCTTGTGGCATCATGGCTGGAGAAACGTTGGGAGAATTGAGGTGATATATTTTGAATGATAATGAAA
Organism: Candidatus Gallispira edinburgensis; assembly: GCA_904395805.1. GTDB lineage: Bacteria > Bacillota > Clostridia > Lachnospirales > CAG-274 > Gallispira > Gallispira edinburgensis. Next base: position 23,797 of record CAJFNV010000032.1, read on the forward strand.
AATTGCTTGAAATTCATAAACTATATAAGGACTATGGAAATGGTCCCATACTGAAGGGAATTTCCCTTGATATATCAAAGGGTGAGGTTGTGGTCGTTATAGGTCCCTCAGGTTGCGGTAAGAGTACTCTTTTAAGGTGTATGAACGGTCTGGAACCTATACAGTCAGGAGAGATACTTCTTGACGGCAATGCTATAACAGGGAAAAAGACTAAGTGGAGTGAGATAAGACAGAAAATAGGTATGGTATTTCAGAGCTATGACCTTTTTCCACATATGACTGTTATTGACAATATACTCCTTGGACCATTAAAAGCACAGAAGAGAAACAGGGCAGAGGCAGAAAAAGAAGCTGAAGTTTTACTTGATAGGATCGGGCTTCTCGATAAAAAGAATTCTTATCCAAGACAGCTTTCGGGAGGTCAGAAACAGAGAGTTGCAATAGTAAGAGCACTTATGATGAAGCCTGAAATTATGCTTTTTGATGAGGTTACGGCGGCTCTTGACCCGGAAATGGTAAGAGAGGTCCTTGATGTTATGCTGGAGCTTGCCAAAAACGGGTCTACAATGGTAATTGTGACCCATGAAATGGAGTTTGCAAAGGCTGTTGCAGACAGAGTTGTGTTTTTAGACAGAGGCGAAATTGTGGAAATGGATAGTCCGCAGGAATTTTTTACAGCACCAAAGACTGAAAGAGCACAGAAATTTTTGAACACGTTCACATTTGAAATTGAAAAATAAGAAAGGGTGGTTATTATGAAAAAAATTATTGCACTGGCACTTACATTGATCATGGGAGCAGGAGTACTTACGGGATGCGGTTCTGATGGTCAGGGAGAAGCAACGGGCACCAAGATATACAGAACTGCAGATGAAATAAAAGAAAGCGGAGAAATAAGGATAGGTGTATTCAGCGACAAAAAGCCTTTCGGCTATGTAGATGAATACGGCAATTATCAGGGGTATGATATTTACTTTGCGGAAAGGATCGCACAGGATATGGGTGTAGAGCTTGAATATGTATCAACAGAGCCTGCAAGCAGAGTTGAATATCTTAAAACGGGAAAGGTTGATATAATTCTTGCCAACTTTACGGTCACAGATGAAAGAGCTGAATCTGTTGACTTTGCACTTCCTTATATGAAGGTTGCTCTTGGGGTGGTTTCACCTGACAGTGCCCTTATTACTTCACCGGAACAGCTCAATGGAAAGACTTTGATAGTGGCAAAGGGTACTACTGCCGAAACATACTTTACGGAAAATTATCCCGATGTTAAGCTTCTTAAGTTTGACCAGTATACAGAGGCTTACAATGCTCTTTTAGACGGCAGAGGGGATGCCCTTTCAACTGATAACACAGAAGTACTTGCATGGGCAATTCAGAATCCGGGATTTTCTGTAGGCATTGAATCCCTCGGGGATATTGATACAATTGCCCCTGCTGTTTCAAAGGGAAATGATTCATTAAGGGAATGGATAAACAATGAAATAGTTTCACTTGCCGATGAGCAGTTTTTTCACAAGGACTATGAGGAAACTCTTGCTCCTGTGTATGGTGAGAATGTGAATATTGACAGCCTTGTTGTTGAGGGCGGAGTTGTTGAGTAAAAACGTACGCGGATGCGGGCGAGCAATGCTCGCCCCTACAAAATAAAATACTGTCAATTTAAGAAAAATTGATACTCCGCTTCAGAATTTTTGACTGTTCAGCACTTTCGCCTTTGGCGAAAGCCGACCTACGGTCGTCCGGATAATCTTGCCGGTGCAAATGTCAAAAGCAGCCTTACAGGCTGTCGAATAATTCTTTCGATTCAAGAAATGCAAGCATTTGCTAATTTGGAACAGTTAGGAAGGAAAAATCCCTCAGTCTTTTCAAATCAGTGAAGCTGATTTGAAAAGACAGCGCCCTTTAGGCAAGGGAGCCAAGAGGGCGGGCATGCCGCCTTTTTGAACAGTTAGTTTTATGTAAAAGGATGGGGGAGAGCTGAAATGAGAATACAGCTCTCCCCTTGTTTATGTGTAAAAAGGAAGGAAAAAATATTATTTTAAAATTTCATCAACGATGGCAAGTATGCCGTCGCTTGCTGTTTTGACCTTTGAGTCAGCTTCTTCCTGAGTCTTACCCTTTGAACCGAAGTATACCTTGATCTTAGGCTCTGTACCGCTAGGTCTTACGCAGAACCATGTGCCGTCTTCAAGTATGTAGTAAAGTACATTGCTTGCAGGAAGTCCGCTCTTTGATTCTTCGCCTGTTACCATATTAACGATCTTATCAACAGAGTAATCTCTTGCTTCAATAACCTTAGTACCTGCAACCTCTGTAAGAGCTTCCGCTCTTAATGTATCCATAACTTTCTTGATCTGTGCGGCGCCGTCAATACCTTTAAGAGTAATTGAAGTGATGTCCTCTTTATAATAGCCATACTTTTCATAGAGGGCAATAAGACCGTCATAAAGGCTCATACCCTTTGTCTTGTAGTATGCCGCAAGCTCACATATAAGCATAGTTGCAAGACAGCCGTCCTTATCTCTTGCATATGTACCTGCAAGACAGCCATAGCTTTCCTCAAAACCGAACATATACTGATAGCTTCCGTCAGCCTCAAATTCCTTTATCTTTTCGCCTATATACTTAAATCCTGTAAGCACATCAAAATATTTCATACCGTATTCGGCACAAATTGCCTTAGTCATATCAGTTGAAACAATTGTTGAAACTACGGCACCGTTTGAAGGTAATGTGCCTGCTGCCTTTTTCTGTGAAAGAATGTATTCACAAAGGAGAGCACCTGTCATATTACCTGTAAGCACCATATAGTCGCCGTCAGTCTTTTTAACAACTGCGCCTACTCTGTCTGCATCAGGGTCTGTACCTACAATAATGTCAGCGTCAACCTTCTTTGCAAGCTCCATAGCAAGGTCGAATACTGCCTTGTTCTCAGGGTTAGGGTAGCCTACTGTAGTGAAGTTTCCGTCAGGCTTTTCCTGCTGAGGAACTACATAAACATTCTTAAAGCCTGCCTTTGCAAGAGCACGTCTTACGGGCTTGTTGCCTGAACCGTGGATAGGTGTGTAAACTATCTTCAAGTCTGTGTTGTCGATTATGCTCTGATTAACTATCTGTGCTGTAATAGCATCAAGATAGTAAACGTCAAGCTCAGGTCCTACATACTGAATCATACCTGAATTTACGGCTTCTGTTAAGTCAGCCTTTTTAATCATTGAAAAGTCAGTAATAGCATTAACTTCCTTAATGATCTCACCGTCTCTTGGGAAAGGAACCTGTGCGCCGTCATCCCAGTAAACCTTGTAGCCGTTGTATTCGGGAGGGTTGTGGCTTGCTGTAATAACTACACCGCCTGTACAGCCTAAATTTCTAACTGCGAAACTTAACATAGGAACAGGTCTTAACTCATCTGAAAGGTATGCCTTAATGCCGTTGCCTGCTAAAACTCTTGCAGTTATTTCAGCAAACTCAGGTGAGTAATTTCTTGAGTCATAGGCAATAACAACACCCTTTTTAACTGCTTCATCCCCCTGTTTTTTTATGTAATTTGCAAACCCCTGTGTAGCCTTGCTTACAGTGTAAATGTTCATTCTGTTGGTACCTGCACCGAGAATACCTCTCAAGCCTCCTGTACCAAATTCAAGATTTTTATAAAATCTTTCTTCGATTTCCTTCTCATCGTCTTTAATAGAAAGTAATTCAGCCCTGGTTGCTTCGTCAAAATAGCTGTCCTCACACCAACGCTTATATTCTTCCATGTAGCCCATAAAAATTCTCCTTTCATTGCTTTTTTGTAAATATTTTTAACAAAAAATATTTATTGCTTTAATTTAATTATACACAAGTTAGCCAAATATTACAAGGGGAAAATGCGTGAGTTATAGGAATTTTTATGTGGAAAAATTAAAAAAATTAAAGTTTATAAGCTGATATAAAAATCTTGATATTATATTTTAGATAATATATAATAAAAATATGGGTGGTGTATAATTTGTTAGAGATAAGAGAAATAATTAAAAACTGTAATGATGATACAATTCTTTTGACAGCTCACAGTAAAAACCGATGTGTGGAAAGAGGAATAAAATTTGAGGATATAAAAAATGCTATACAAACGGGAGAAATTATTGAACAATATGAAGATGATAAGCCTTTTCCAAGCTGCTTGATATTTGGATATAGTGAAAATAACAAAGTTTTACATGTAGTCTTAAGCATGGATGGGAATTATATATATGTTATTACAGCTTATTTTCCAAATTTAATAAAGTGGAATGAGGATTTTAAAACCAGAAGGAGGTAATAGTAATGCGTTGTTTTAAATGTTTATCAGATATGTATGAGTCTTTTACTACTGATGTTACTGATTTAGGAAACTGCCTTGTAATTATTCGTAATGTGCCCTGCTTTAAATGCAGTGAATGCGATGAAGTTTTTTACACCGGCGCAGTTGTAAAACAACTTGAAAAAATAATTGAAACAGCTAAAAGTTCAGTTAATGATATAGCAATTATAGATTATAATAAGCAGGTGGCTTAAAGGGGTGCAGGTATAAAAACCTGCACCATTTGTGTATGGGGAATTTTATCTGTCACAATTACAATTTACGGGAATATCTTACAGTATAACAATGTTGGAGGCAGATCATGTACTACAATGTGGAAAGATATACCCCTGATATGGAAAGGCTTTTTGGCGATTACACGGGATACAGGCTGGGACAGGGGTGGCCTGCATATAAAAACATGAGTGTTGAAAAAATGGCAGAGATAATTGACGACAGCTCCTTTGTGCCCAGATATGACACAAGGGACGGAAGCAGCAAAATTGTAACGCCGAGAAATGATACTGAAATATCTAAAAGAGATATGGAACTGATGAAGGCTTTGTACAGTGAGCTTAATTCCCTTTTAAACAAATTCGTTGAGAGGGTCATTGATGAGTATGAATATCTGGAAAGCCCTATATACAATGAGGAGGGAATAGACAGAGAAACACTGGCACAGATCGTTGACAGAGTTATACGCCTTGCAGAGGAAGAAATGGATGAACCACAGGAAATAGGCCTTGAAATGCAGCAGGCAGACATATGGAGCAGAAGAAATATGTTCAGAAATGCTATAGAAGCAATTGTGTTAAGTGAAATTTTCGCTGTAAGGCGGCCTAATTACAGAAGAGTGAGAAGCAACTTTGTATATACCAACGGAGTGTACGACGGAGTAAGAGAAAGATAAGCAAAGAAAAATTCCGGAGGTGGGACTGTCAATAGACAGCCTTTTCTCCGGTTTTTGTTGTGAATAAAAGAAACATTAGCGTTTACATTTTTATCCTGATGTGGTATTATATTAAGTAAATATAATTCAAAGGAGAAATCAATATGAAGCTTTGGGGAGGACGTTTTACAAAGTCTACTGACAGTTTTACAGACCATTTTCACAGTTCAATTTCATTTGACAGCAGAATGTACAAGGAAGATATACTTGGAAGCTGCGCCCATGCGGCTATGCTTGGAAAGCAGGGTATCATCCCACAGAGGGACGCTGACCTTATTATTGCTACATTAAAGGATATACTTGACGATATTGAGGCAGGTACAGTTACATTTGATGAAAAAGCTGAAGATATTCATATGAATATTGAAACAATACTTATATCAAGAATAGGTGATGTAGGTAAAAAGCTTCACACAGGCAGAAGCAGAAACGACCAGGTGGCTCTTGATATAAGAATGTATTTAAAGGAACAGATAACAGATATTAAGGGACTTGTTAAGGAGCTTATTACTGTACTCAACAATATAGCAGAGAAAAATGTAAATACGGTAATGCCCGGATATACTCATCTGCAGAATGCACAGCCTGTAACACTGGCTCATCATTTTCTTGCCTATGTTGAAATGTTTAAGAGGGACTATGACAGACTTTGCGACGCATACAAGAGAACAAATGTTATGCCTTTAGGTTCAGGCGCTCTTGCGGCAACTACATATCCTCTTGACAGGGAGTTTGTTAAGGAGCAGCTTGGATTTGATTCAATCACACTTGATTCAATGGACGGTGTAAGCGACAGAGATTTTGTTATCGAGCTTTTAAGTGCCCTTTCAATGATAATGATGCACTTGTCAAGATTCTGTGAGGAAATTATAATATGGAACTCACAGCAGTACAAGTTTGTTGAAATGGATGATGCTTATTCAACAGGAAGCTCTATTATGCCTCAGAAGAAAAATCCTGATATGGCTGAACTTATAAGAGGAAAGACAGGAAGGGTCTACGGTCATTTAATGGCTATGCTTACTGTAATGAAGGGTATTCCTTTAGCTTACAACAAGGATATGCAGGAGGACAAGGAAGGCGTATTTGATGCTGTGGATACATTAAAGATGTGTCTGCCTGTGTTTACAAGAATGGTGGATACAATGACATTTAACAAGGACAATATGCGACAGGCTGCAAGAAAGGGCTTTATGAATGCTACCGATGCAGCTGACTGGCTTGTTAAGCAGGGTGTGCCTTTCAGAGATGCTCATGCTATTATCGGTCAGCTTGTGCTTTACTGCATTAACAATGACAAGAATTTAGACGACCTTACTCTTGATGAGTATAAGGCTGTAAGCGATGTATTTACAGAGGATATTTATAATGCTATTGATCTGGATACATGCGTAAATTCAAGGATCGTTGACGGAGGCCCTTCAGAAAAGTATATCAAAAAGCTTATTGATATAAATAAAAAGGCAATTGAGAGTATGAAATAAATGGCGGTTTGCCGGAAACGGAATTGAAGGCAAAAACAGCAATAGAAAAACTTAATAAAAAATCCTTAGTCACCTGTAAAAAACAGAAGATCCGAGTTTTACAGGTGACTGCTTTTTTAGTATTACTTTATGAGGATGGTAAAATGCGGGTGAGGATACCGGAAGGAAACCCTCAGTCAGTTCAAATCAGCTACACTGATTTGAACTGACAGCTCCTTGGTTGCTTATTCAGAACTTTTGACTACGTCAAAAGCGGCATTAGAAATGCCGTCGGATAACTTCTTCCGATTCAA
>CAJFNV010000033.1 GCA_904395805.1 Candidatus Gallispira edinburgensis
GAGAAACGCTCGCGTTTCGGGGGAGGGTTTTGTTAGTGAGGTAAACAGGAATTTAGCAGAAAACCCTCCACCGCTGACGCGGTCCCGGCCCTCCCTTAGAAGGGAGGCTGTTTGCAGGCGAGCAATGCTCGCCCCTACAAATGATTGGGTTGTCAGTGTATCGGTGAGTTAAATTGAATTTAGTTCAGGAATAATAAAAAAGCAGTCAGTCCCGGTGAGGCTGACTGCTCATTTTATGTTTAGAGGAGGAAGGGATTTATTTGGTGTTTTTTACAATTATAAATTTCTGATCGGGATATATCAAATCGGGATTTTCAATATTGTTTAATTCCGCTATATCCTTTACTGTAGTGTTAAAGCGTTTTGCAAGCTTCCAGAGGGTATCTCCCTTTCTTACGACATAGAGCACAACGCTTGGTATCTTGTCTATTACTTCCTGGGGAAGAGGCATAATTTCAAAATCTATAATAAGGTTTACGCAGTTCTTTTCCCTTACTGTTGTGTTTGTGTTAAGGGCACATCTTACTTCAAGTTCTCTGTCTGAAAGCATATTAAAGCCTATGTGAGCTATATTCGCATTTATTGATGCGTCCATACCCTCCATTGCTCCCCTGGCATCTATTGTCTGTGTAAAGGGAACTGTATCCTGATGGCTTGCTATTGGCATATCGTCATTTCCTGTAATATACATTATATCTATATTTATTGCGCCCTCAAGAACTATTTTGTTTTCGTATATACTGACATCATCAATATATACTGTGCCCGATGCACTGAAGATCTGGAGCATATCGGGACACTTCTCGTCAAGGGTAACGACTTCCTTTACGGGACACTGACCTCTGTTGCGGCAAACTATGTTTGAGTAGCACAGCCTGGTAGTGTCAAAGCGTATCTCGTTGTCAGGGGTATAGGCATCGTCAAGTATTTTATATTCCTCATTCTGACTTGTGTGAATATCAGCTCCCACATTTACTTCCATATTTACAATTCTTGGTTCCTCATCTTCGTTTGCAGAAACATTGTAATAACAGTCCTTAACATAAAGTGCAACATCTGCTATACTGTCCGTATCGGTATTTTCTGCCTCAAGTTCAACATTAAAGGGAATGTCAAATTCATATAATTCGGGGAAACCTCCTTCGGTGCTTGTGTAAAGAAGGACAACAGATACATCACCGCTTGCCTCTACAGAGTCTTCCTGGGGCTTGAATTCAGCATTTGTAATGTTACAGTTGACACTTAAAACCTCTGATATGGGAAGCTTTGTGGCAGGAAGGACTACATCTTCCGTAACAGTGAAGCCTTCTCTTGATTTACAAAGGGTCCTTGATGTGTTTATGGTTTTAAAATGCTGCTGTTCACTTGGTATATCGTCTATTTCGGTGATAGCATCGATTTCCGCAAGTTCTGTTACGGTACCCTTTACTTCGGACATTATCTTATAAGCTGCTTTTCTGTTGTTTGCTTTTTTGCATTCCACATTTACTATTGCTGTGTTTATGCCTGAAAGCATTGAGCTGTCTGCGCCCTCTATGTTTATAAAATCATTTACAGGGGCTTCCGATGATATGCTATGTACACTCTTGTCCTTTCCGCAGTAAAGAACATTTAAAAGGAGTCTGCCGCTGAAATTTAAACGGTCTTCTTCAGTGCTGATGTTTTCGGGTATCATGGAAGCCTCGCATTTTAATATTGTTTCTATGTCGGGCTTTCCCTCTGTCAGCACAATTTCTCCTTCATGTATAAGCTGTGTTTTTTCACTTCCTATTATTTTATCTGCCGTAATATGCTGCGTTGTATAATTCATATTATGTAACCTCCATATTTATATATCTTATTATATTATGAAAAAAATGTTTTATGAATAAATGAGAGAGGGAATTTTTGACTTGCAAATTATGGCTTATTGTGAGAAAATGTAAAGTATCGAGTATTATGGAGAGGTCGGTTTTATGAGAAAATTGGTTATAGCCGAAAAGCCTTCTGTTGCAAGGGATATTGCTAAGGTTTTAAAGTGCAGTAAAAAGGGTAACGGGTATTTATACAATGATGAATATATTATAAGCTGGGCGGTGGGGCATCTTGTCACACTTTGTGAGCCTGAGGAGTATGACGAGAAGTATAAAAAATGGAGAATGGATACCCTGCCTATTATACCGGAACATATTAAGATAAAGGCAATTAAAAATACCATAGATCAGTATAAAATACTTGAAAAAATGCTTAAATCAGATGATATTGAAAGTCTTATTTGTGCAACGGACAGCGGACGAGAAGGTGAGCTTATATTCAGATATATATATGAGCTTGCAGGATGTAAAAAGCCTTTTAAGAGATTATGGATATCAAGTATGACGGCACAGGCTATAAAGGAAGGTTTTGAAAAGTTAAAAGACGGCAGTGAATATGACAATTTATATTATTCCGCAAAATGCCGTTCCGAGGCTGACTGGCTTGTGGGAATAAATGCAAGCAGGGCATTTACGATAAAATACAATACTCTTTTGAGTATAGGTAGGGTCCAGACACCTACCCTTGCAATAATTGTGGCAAGGCAGAAAGAAATTGACAGCTTCGTGGTTTCGGAATACTGGGAAGTACAGGCTGACTTCGGTGAGTACAAGGGTCAGTGGTTTGAAATAAAAACAGAGGGAGATAAAAAGACAGAGGAAACTAAAATCCCTGATAAGGCAAGGGCTAATGAAATTGCTAAAAAAGTGAAGGGGAAAACTGCCCGTGTAAAGTCTGTTGAATGTGAGGAAAAGAAAAATCCCCCTCCCCTCTTATACGACCTGACAGAGCTTCAGAGGGATTGCAATAAGAAATTCGGATTTTCGGCACAGCAGACATTGTCTATTGTGCAGGATCTCTATGAAAAGAGAAAAATGGTAACATATCCAAGAACAGACAGCAGGTATTTATCCGATGATATGATACCAAAGCTTAAAGTGATTGCGGGAAAGCTTATGGGAACAGAGGTGTATAACAAATATGCCAAATATGTTGTTGATCTTCCCAAGCTGCCTATAACAAAGAGAATAGTTGATAATTCTAAGTTAAGCGACCACCATGCTATTATACCTACGGAGGTAAATCCCAGAATAAATGCTTTAAGTGACGGGGAATTTAAGGTCTATGACCTTATAGCAAGAAGATTTTTACAGGTGTTTTATCCATATTATGTGTACAATACAACAAAGATAGTGACAGAGTGCGAAAGTGAACTTTTTGTGACAAGGGGAACTACTGTTGTGGACAAGGGCTGGACGGAGCTTAATGTAAAGAGCGAAAAGGAAAAGAAAACAGATGATGTTCTGCCCGATGTAAAGGCTGATGATGAATTTGAAACAAAAAATGCAAAGGTTTCCGTAAAGAAAACAAAGCCGCCCCAGGCCTACAATGAGGCAGGACTTTTGTCTGCAATGGAAAATGCGGGAAGATTTGTTGAAGATGAGGACCTGAAGGAGCAGCTTAAGGAATCAGGACTTGGAACTCCTGCAACAAGGGCTGCCATAATTGAAAGACTTATAAAGGTAGGGTACATAACAAGAAAAGGAAAGTCCCTTATTCCTACGGAAAAGGGAATGAAGCTTATTGAAATAGTGCCTGTTGAGCTTAAGTCCCCCGAAACTACGGGAAAGTGGGAAAAGGGACTGACGTCCATTGCAAGAGGCAAAATGGACACCGAAAAGTTTATGGGTTCTATAAAGAGGTATGTAAACTATATTGTAGATGCTTCACAGAGGGGAGGCTGCAAGGTCATATTTGCTGCGGAGAAACCAAGGAGCAAAAGGGCAAGGGCGGCAATTCTCGGGACCTGTCCCAACTGCAAGGGGCATATTCTTGAAAATTCAAAGGGATACTTCTGCAGCAACTGGAAGCAGGGGTGCAAATTTACAATATGGAAAAATGCCCTTGAAAATTACGGTGTGGCTATAGACAGTGAGTTTGTTAAAAACATACTGGAAACAGGAAAGATAGAAAATTTAAGAGTACATATGCCTGATACACAGAAGGAGTGTACATGTACCGCAAGTCTTAGCAAAGACAACAGGGGAAGAATAGAAATAAGCAATATTGTGAAGGTGAGTGAATGAAACTAAAGGCAATAGAACATGATTTTACGGTCTGTAAGGTGAGAGATATTTCTCAAGTTGATTTTAATGATGAATTCTGCTTTCTGGGAAAGACAGATGAGGAAATATCTCTTGTGTGCAGGAGTGAAAAAACTCCTTTGAATACAGTTGAAAGAGAGGATGGCTGGAAGGCTTTCAGAATAGAGGGGATACTTGATTTTTCTCTTGTGGGTATATTGAGCAGGATATCAGCTGTTATGGCTGAAAATGAAATCGGTATTTTTGCTCTGTCAACTTTTAACATGACTTATGAGCTGCAAAATGAAAACTTGTTTTCAATTTTGTGCGAAAAGTCACCGAGGCGTTAGACGAGGCGGCTATATTAGCCCTGTGGAACAGGGCAGCTGTGGAACACAGCAATCAGAACATAGTTCTGATAATATAGATTATGTTCTTGTTAAAAAGAATAATTTTGAGAGGGCGGTTAATGCTCTCAGGGGAGCAGGGTATGAGGTTAGTGATACAAATTAAGAAAAATCATATGCTGTTGAAGCAGTTCTGTTTTTTGCAAAGATAAATTGCCGGTGATTTAACAGAGTTAGGAGTATTTCAAATTTCAGCAAAGCTGAATTTTGAAGTGAGGGATAAGTGAAAACCTCTCAGTCAAGCCTTAAGGGCTTGACAGCTCCTTGGTTGCTTATTCAGAACTTTTGACTACGTCAAAAGCGGCATTAGAAATGCCGTCGGATAACTTCTTCCGATTCAA
>CAJFNV010000034.1 GCA_904395805.1 Candidatus Gallispira edinburgensis
ACAAAAAGCTAATTTAAGCCTCCCTTTCAAGGGAGGGGGACCGGCTTTGCCGGTGGAGGGTTTTCTGCTAAATTCCAGTTTACCTCACCAACAACCTGACAGCCCAACCATTTGTAGGGGCGATCAGCACTTTTGCTTTTGGCAAAAGCCGACCTAACGGTCGTCAGATTTCTTTCTGTGCAATTCATCGATCGCCAGTGGCTCCCTTCTAAGGGAGCTGTCCGAAGGACTGAGGGTTTTATTCCTAGCCGTTAAATTCCAATTTACCATATTAACAAATAAATTAATTTCCAACTTTCTTCAACTCCTCACTCCTCACTCCTAACTCTTTAAACCATATACTTTACCTCAAAGCCTTCCCCTCTACCTCTGCTTGATACTCAGCACATAAACACCGCTCAGCATAAAGAACAAAAATATGACCACAAGATTTGTTGTTATACTTCCCGTATTTAATATAAAGCTGTAAACAACGGGACTTATTATACACACAATACTTCCTGTAACAGATGACCCTGTAAGGAGCAGGGATTTATCCATACCATCGGCATTTTTGCTGTTTACGGGTATTACACTTAACAAAGCTCCCCCGTAACCGTCAAAGAGCCCCGATAAAACAGCAGATATAAGTATCGTAACAAGACACACCTTAGGTATAAGCACAAGAACACCTAAGGCTATTACAGCCATTGCAATAAATCCGTTAATATTATCACTTATATTTTTAAGCTTTTCAACTATATAAACACCGATATAGCTGCCCGCAATGCCATAGAGAATGTAACTGTATGTATTAACAAGAGATGACATTCCCTCCATATCAAGGAGCACAGGCAGAACAAAAAGCATTATTACTCCCCTTGCCAAATATACATATTCATATCCTCTTGCAGATGAAATTATACCGCCTATAGAACCTCCCAGAGTAAGTCCCGCCAGCATACCGCCGTTATAATATCCATAGTTTACAGTTATTTCACTGTCGGTATCCGAGCAGATAGCTATGAAATAATTCACAACATACTTAAGCATGCCCAAACAAATGCCAAGGAGCAGTGAACACACAAGTATAAAATACAGATTTATTCTCATAAAGCACATAAGAAGAGGTATAAGGGCAGAAAGCACGGTCACTGCCACATAGATATTCAGTTTTAATTTTTTAAGTACTTTATGCCCGCTATAAGCATTATAAGTATTCCTACACCGTTTAAAGCAACGGGAAGCGAAGAAGTAAATGACACACTGATCCCGGGCAGGCAGTAACCCTCCTGCCTTATTATTACCGCCCCATAGGAAAGCACAGCGTAGACAGCAAGATAAGCAAAGAAAGTAAAAAACTTTATAATACCTGTCATTGTACCCTTGTAATTTTTCTCTTCTTCTGTTTTACTTAATCTGCCGCCCGCTATTTTATTAAGAGAGCCTATTTCTATTACGATCATAATACATACAATAAAAGATGCAGCAAAGGTAAGTACAGACTGAATATAAATATTTCTAAGATACTCTTTATCAATGTTAAGTGCCACATCAAGTTCTTCACTGCTGTTTCTGAACACAGTTTCCGTCAGGACATAATCATCCTCCTTATAAAGCCCCTCACCTATTTCAACAGAATTTATAAGTCCGAAATCATCAAACTTACTGTTGTAAAAATCCGCCAGTTTTTCTATATCCTCTGTTTTAACGCCTTTTTTATACAGGTCATAGACAGAATTCTTTACACTTTCAAGGGCAAGTAATGAAATACTGTTTACATTTTCTCTGTACTCATTTACAATATTCTAACTGTTGATACTAAAAAGTATATCCTTGCCATACATGATTATTATATATCCGTACCCATCACCCACATTTATGGGCTCTATCAAAGCTCTTATATCCCCTATATCTGTGATCTTTTCTTCACCGTCAAGGCTTTCCCTTAAATAGGGGCTGTATATGGGCACAAGTCTTTCGGCTTCCTTTTCCTCACCCTTAAATGTATATTCAACAATGTCACCTTCTGTATTTATTAAGACGGCATCCATATTATCCTCATCATAGCTCACAGCCTCATTAAGAATATCCGACATACCGTAGCTGTAGTTCATATCCATTCCAAGGTTCACACTTGTTTCAATTTTTTCAGCCAGATTTCCCGCTGTAAATTTAAAGTACTGCTCCTTTATTTCCATACAGCTGTTTTCATAAACCATTTTCATTATATAGAAGGTAAAAACCAAGCTTATTGCAACAATAAATAATTAATTATTAATATCCTTTTCCTGTTCATTAAAATACCTCATTTAATAATATATCTTTTCAGCATACTCCAGTATCTCGCCGGGAATATCATATCCGATTTTTTCAGCGGCTGTAATATTTATAACGGGAAATGCCGCCGAAACATACTTCTGAGGCAATTCGTCTGTACCCTTGCCGTTTAATATTGCCGCAAGAGTATTCACAAAGAATGGCGCCTGCTGTCTTGCATCCATTGTAACTACAGTCATAAGGGCACCGTTTTCCACAAATTCTTCACCTGTCTGAACAAAAACAGGTATTTTTTTATCATAAAATATATTACAAATTTCATTTACGATCTCTTTGTCTACTATGATGTCTGTATTAAGCATAAATGCGTCTATATTATCTTTTTCAATAAGCTCATAAATCACATTTTTAAGATTGGCATAATACAGGTCCTTTTTCTCCTGTGATGATGTATCTATTCTTTCAATTTTTTTCTCACTTATTTTAAATCCTTCTTCTGCTGCTGTCTTTCTGTATACATTCATTGCGGCAACAGCTTCATCGTAATATATCATGCCTATATTTTCAAAATCAAACATATTGCTGTAATACTTTAGCTGTTTTTCATATCCTGCAAGACTTATATGGGCCCATACATTTTCCACATCAGAATAATCATCGTCATTTATAAGTCCCGCACCTGCAGGGTCAATTGAAAAATAGATCATTACAGGTATTCTTCCATTTACAACTCTTTCGGCAAATTCCCCGGGAATAGTACCAAGGGCAATGATCAGGTCCACTTCATTATTTTCAATAAGTCTGTTAAGACTTTCCTCACAGTATTCCTCTCCGTCTACCGCAACATAGTAATTTGCTTCCTTTGAAAACTCAATATACTCTCCCAGATCTCTTCCGGCAAGATAATCTACAAGTTCCTTAACATCTGTCTGCATAGAGTCAAAGGGAACCGGTGTATCCTCTTTTATCCAGCCCTTGTCTATAAGCTCCTTGACGACCCAGTACAGCATTTCGCCCGAAGGATAATAGGGATCGATATCGACAACTCCTATTGTAAATTTATCTCCGTTTTCCTTCTTGCAGGGCTCATATATAAACTCATTCTGAGCATTTATATATTCCTCTGCCTTTTTAATATCTTCATCTGTAATATTATTTGTATTGCATCCCCGTAAGTCCAAGCAGCATGATCATTATTAAGATCAATATTTTTTTCATTTCCATCACCTGTAATAAAAACCTGTCATTTTTAAATTTAATGCCTGTCATTTTTCATATTAACACATTTTATGACTGTTTTCAATATTATTGCACATCAACATATTTCATAAAAAGCATTATAGCTAATATCCCTTATTGATTTTTAAAACTTCCATTTAACTTCAGTATTAATTTTGTAATCACAGAACAATTCTTCTGCAGCAGCGGCAAGAGCCTCTGTATTTTTAGCCTTCTTTATTTTTTTAGCAGCCTTTTCCGAATTTTCAAAAAGCATTACCATGTAAAGCAGCAGTTCCTTCATTTTATGCATAAGGGGCACACTGCCTGAAAGTATTTCTTTGTATCCCTCATACACATCAGTGTAAAAACTCTTTATTTCTTCTGCTGTAACACTTCCCCTGTTTTTTATGATCGCAGGCAATGCAGGATCTATAACAGCTCCCCTTCCTGTCATAACAGTGTCCGTATCCGGAAAAGCTTCATTAAATTTCTCATAGTCCCCGGGGCTGAAAATGTCTCCGTTATAACAAAGCTTGTTTTTACTGTTTTCTTCGGCATATTTATACATATCCATATGGGGATGGTTTTTATACATATCCTTTCTTGTTCGTGGGTGCACAATAAGCTCTGTCATAGGATATCTGTTGTATATTTCAATCAGCCTGTAAAACTCTTCCGGATCTTCCATACCTATTCTTGTCTTTACGGAAATTTTGTACTCACTTTTAAATATGCTCTCAAGAAAACGGTCAAGGTCATCTGTATGAGCCAGAAACCCTGCACCCCTGCCCTTTGACACTACCGTGCCGGAAGGACAGCCCAGATTTATATTAAACTCACTGTAACCGTACTCTTCAAGAGTTTTGCACATTGTAATAAAGCCGTCAGCAGAGTTGGTAAGTATCTGGGGCACAAGGACCTGCCCCCTGTTGTTTTCAGGCAGTATCTCACGCATAAATTTTGTACCCAGAATTCCCTTGTCACTTGGCGTTATAAAAGGAGTAAAGAACTTGTCCACACCTCCGAAGTGTTTGTGAAGGCTTGTTCTGAAAATATTGCTTGTTATTCCTTCCATTGGCGCTAAATATATATTCATAATTGGTCTCCCATAAAATTTCCAAATTTTTCTATACAAGAATCATATACAAAAAATAAAATATAACTGCGGCAAGCCCTATACCAAGGCAATAGCATATTATTACCTTCATGGCGGCGGGGAGCTTTGCTGTAAGTTTCAGTCTGTCTGCATAATACATATAGTTTCCCGACAGCAGGCAGGGAATAAACATACCGATAACTGCCCAGATACCAAACCAAAGCATATCATAATATCTGCTTTCACTCAGCATCGCAATCTCGACTATATCAAAAAATATAAATATAAGGGCATAAACGAAAAAAGCGATACCCATTTTCCACCATGTCATAGTTCTCGTTCCGGGAAGTTCCTTTATCATTGCAGCAATTTTATTGTTTTTTTCGGTAGAAATAGTCATAAAGCATCTTTTTACTTCACTCACGTTTTTATATCTGTTTTTAGGTTCCATTTCTATGCACTTTGATATGATTTTCTCCATCCTTCTGTTTCCGCTGTATATTCTTTCCGAAGGGAATTCCCCCGTAAGCATAACATTCATAAGGACACCGAGAGAAAATATATCCGACTTTTCATCCGTCTGCCTGAATCCGAACTGTTCCGGCGCAGCATATCCTGCAGTTCCCATAAAATATGTATCTACTCTTTTTTCGGGATTTTTTATTCTGGATATTCCCATATCTATAAGCTTTACATTTCCCCTGCTGTCAATGATAACATTGTTTGCCGAAATATCCCTGTGCACGATATTGTTTTTATGCAGACACTTAAGAGCATCACAGAGCTGAAAAACTATTTCCCTCACTTCGTACACGCTGAACAGTCTGCCATTGTCAACAGCATCAAAAATACTTATGCCCTCTGCATACTCCTCAATAACAGCAGCCCCCTCATCTCTCATATATATTTCTTTCACATATGCAATATTAGGCTGTCTTATATTCATAAGCCTTCTGTATATTTCTATGCTTTCATTTTCAATGATCTTTTCCACCCATATACTTCCGTCAAGAACATTTCTCACAAGAAAAACAGAATTTCTGTCATTAAGCTTATTTATTATCTGATATCTTTCAATACCCCGCTTTTCTTCCATGTTTATACCGCCTTAACAATTTAATTATATATATATTTTAACACTTATTTACATTATGGTAAACAAAAAATATTTATATCTGCATATTTTCTTTCTTTCTGCTTAGAATATTACTGTATAAAAACGATTAATAAAGGAGCGCAGCCTATGAAAGTATATAAGAGGAAAACCTGTCCCCACTTCAAACCCCTCCCGGAGATTCCCTATATGTTCAGAGATGAGCCAAAATGCAGCCATTGTGCCTATTTTTCAAGCAAAAACTGCCATAAGCATTATTTTGATGCCCTTGAATATCCCGACGACGAGATGTAACCATACCCCTGTAAGCCTTACCCTAAATTCCGGTTTACTACCGCAGCACCAACCTAAAGCCTCCCTTGCCTAAAGCAATACTGTCAACTTAAAGGATTAACATAATCCTAACTGTTCAAAAAGGCGGCGTGCCCGCCCTCTTGGCTCCTTTTGTAAGGGAGCTGTCCGAAGGACTGAGGGTTTTATTCCTAACCGTTAAATTCCAGTTTAACGCACTAACAATCTGACAACCGTTTTTTGTAGGGGCGAGCATTGCTCGCCCGCAAACAGCCTCCCTTCTAAGGGCTGGTCGCATTGCTACGCAATG
>CAJFNV010000035.1 GCA_904395805.1 Candidatus Gallispira edinburgensis
CCTTTAAAAAGGAGGCTTAGTTACTTGCGAAACAATGCGACCATAACACAGAAAGATGTCTGACGACACGAAGTGTCGGCTTTCAGCGGAGCTGAAAGTGTTGAAGTCCTTACAAAAGGAGCCAAGTTTGAAGCAAAAGAATATTTGCCGACACGAAGTGTCGCTTTTGACTGGTCAGCACTTTCAGCTATGCTGAAAGCCGCACTATGTGCGTCCGGCTATTCTGCCGGTGCAAATGTCAAAAGTTCTGAAGGGCGGGCACGCCGCCTTTTTGAACAGTCAGGTTTATGCTAATTCTTTAAGTTGACGGCATTGTTTACAAGGGAGCCTGTGCGGGAGTCATAAACAGTTATAATCAAATAAACCGCACCCAAAATTGTTGAACCAATATTTATAATTACAATCGTTATAAAATTAAGGAAGGAGGAAAAAACTTTGCAGGGTTTTATTACATTTATTCAACAGTTTATAAATGGTTTGAGTCTTGGAAGTGTATATGCTCTTATGGCTCTTGGTTATACAATGGTTTATGGTATTGCTAAGATGCTTAACTTTGCCCATGGTGATATTATCATGGTTGGTGCATATACGGTTTCTGTTGTGTGCTCCGTGCTTGGTATGTCACCTGCCGCTGCAGTAATTGCAAGTATTGTTGTATGTACTGTACTGGGTGTGACTATTGAGAAAATTGCTTATAAGCCGTTGAGGTCTGCATCACCTCTGGCTGTTCTTATTACTGCTATTGGTGTAAGTTATCTTTTACAAAGTGTTGCTTTGCTTATATTCGGCTCAAATGCGAAGAAAGTGCAGTCGGTAGTTTCTTTAGGCAGTATAAGAATAGGCAACATAGATTTATCGGGAGTGGCTCTTGTAATCATAGGAGTTACTGTACTTATTATGATCGGTCTTTCACTTTTTATAAATTGTACAAAGGTCGGAAAGGCTATGCTTGCCGTATCTGAGGATAAGGGCGCTGCGGAGCTTATGGGTATTAATGTTAATGCAACAATTTCACTGACATTTGCTATCGGTTCAGCTCTGGCTGCTGTAGCCGGTGTGCTTTTTGTAAGCTCTTACGGATATGTTGATCCGTATACAGGTGCTCTTCCCGGTATCAAGGCTTTCGTTGCTGCCGTACTGGGAGGTATAGGTTCTATTCCGGGAGCAATGCTCGGAGGTATTATACTTGGTATAATCGAGAGTTTGTCAAAGGCTTATATTTCTACAGATCTGGCAGATGCAATTGTTTTTGGTGTGTTGATCGTTGTTCTTCTGGTTAAGCCTACAGGTATGCTTGGCAAGAAGAAAATAACTAAGGTTTAATGAGGGTGGTAATTATGAAGAATAAGAAAAATATTATATATGCAGTTATTGCTGTTGTTATATTCATAGCCCTTGTTGCTTTAAATAACCTTGGTCTTTTAAGCAGACAGTATCAGGGCTTGCTTGTGCCTATAGGTGTAAATATTATGCTTGCTGTATCACTTAACCTTATTGTAGGATTTTTAGGGGAGCTTTCTCTCGGACATGCAGGCTTTATGTCTGTAGGGGCTTATGCAGGCTGTCTTTTTACAGTCCATGCAAATCTTCCTGCAGCGGTTGAGATGCCTCTTGCCTTTATTATCGGCGGACTTGCGGCAGCTGTATTCGGGCTTATAATAGGTATACCTGCACTCAGATTAAAGGGCGATTATCTTGCTATTGTTACGCTGGGCTTCGGCGAAATTATAAGATCGGTATTTAATTCACTTGATATACTGGGCGGTTCAGGCGGACTTAAAGGTATTGACAAGTCAAGTAATTATATTATTGCCTATGTTCTTGTTGTTATTACTATACTTGTGATTTCAAATCTTATCAATTCAAGACACGGAAGAGCTGTCAAGGCTATAAGGGATAATGTTATTGCTGCTGAATCTGTCGGTGTAAATGTTGTGTACTATAAAATACTTGCATTTGTTTTATCCGCATTCTTTGCAGGTGTTGCAGGTGTTTTATACGGACACAATCTTGCTATATTAAAGCCTGCTACATTTGATTTTAACAAGTCAATTGAAATTCTCGTTATGGTTGTTTTAGGCGGTATGGGTAATATTCCGGGAAGTATTATAGCGGCTGTAATTCTTACAATGCTTCCGGAGGTTCTCAGATTCCTTGCTGACTACAGAATGCTTCTTTATGCAATTGCTCTTATTGCTATGATGCTTTTCAGCTCAAATCCGACACTTGTTGCTTTCAGACAGAAAATATTTAAAAAGAAAGTTGAAGGAGGTAAATAATTATGGCTTTATTAGAGGTTAAAGAATTAGGCATCTCCTTTGGCGGTCTGAGGGCTGTTGACAATTTCAGTCTTACTATTGAGGACGGTCAGCTTTACGGACTTATAGGTCCCAACGGAGCAGGAAAAACTACTATATTCAATCTTCTGACAGGTGTGTATAAGCCTACAGACGGCACCTTTAAATTTGATGGTGAAGAGATGTCAGGGAAAACACCTATACAGATAAATAAAAAAGGAATTGCAAGAACATTCCAGAATATAAGACTTTTTAATCAGATGTCTGTTATTGATAATGTTAAGGTGGGACTTCATAATCAGTTTAATTTCTCTGTACTGGACAGTGTGTTAAGACTGCCTGCACACAGTAAGGGAGAAAGGGAAATGACTGAAAGGGCTATGGAAATATTAAAGATTTTTGACCTTGATAATGAGGCTTACCACCTTTCAAGCAATCTGCCTTACGGTAAACAGAGAAAGCTTGAAATTGCAAGAGCCCTTGCCACAAATCCGAAGCTTTTGCTTCTGGATGAGCCTGCTGCAGGTATGAATCCCAACGAAACTGCGGAACTTATGAATACTATTGCTCTTATAAGAGATAAGTTCAAGATATCTATTTTGCTTATTGAACATGATATGTCTCTTGTAATGGGTATTTGTGAAAAAATAGTTGTACTTGAATACGGCAGAGTTATATGTGATGATATACCTGAAAAGGTTAAAAATAATCCAAAGGTAATTGCTGCTTATTTAGGTGATTAAGGAGGTGGAGAGATGCTTAAGGTTAATGATTTGAATGTATATTATGGTGCTATTCATGCTATAAAGGGAATATCCTTTGAAGTTAATGAGGGAGAAATCGTTTCACTTATAGGTGCCAACGGCGCAGGAAAGACCACAACTCTCCACAGTGTATCGGGACTTCTTAAATCAAGCAGCGGTTCCGTAGAGTTTATGGGTAAAAATATTACAAACCTTACTGCCGATAAGATCGTAAGGCTTGGCATAGGTCATGTGCCGGAAGGAAGAAGAGTGTTTCAGGAACTTAGTGTTCATGAAAATCTGGAGCTTGGTGCCTTTGCGGTTAAGGATAAGGCTTTTATAAAAAATGAATATGAAAGAGTTATGACTCTTTTCCCCAGACTTAAGGAGAGAAGAAAACAGCTTGCGGGAACATTGTCAGGCGGTGAACAGCAGATGCTTGCAATGGGAAGAGCTCTTATGAGCCAGCCTAAAATGCTTTTGCTTGACGAGCCTTCAATGGGTCTTGCACCTATTATTGTAAAGGATATTTTTGAAATAATAAAATCATGTAATGATGAGGGTATGACTGTTCTCCTTGTTGAACAGAATGCTAAAATGGCTCTTTCTATTTCAGACAGAGCTTATGTTCTTGAAACAGGCAAGATCGTTATGTCGGGAGAGGCTTCAAAGCTTCTTAATGATGACAATGTTAAAAAAGCTTATCTTGGCGGCTGATGTGAATCTGAAAGACCGGTGCAAAACAGGAAACTATTTTGCACCGGTCTTTTCAGCATTTATATAAAATACGGTTAGTCGGTATTTGAATTAAAAGATCTATTTTACACACCTTTAAACTGCCGAATAAAGTATTGTGAGCAGTACTGAAACTATAACATATAGTATAAAATAAATATCAATAAAACCTTTCTTTTTACTTTTCTGTATTGTGTCAATATCAATTTCAAATTCCGAAGTTTCCTTCTCTGTAATTGAAAGTTCATAGTCAAGCTTACGGCTTTTGTTATACTCCATGAATTTTTTGGCAGTGACAATTAAAAGGGGAGTAAAAATTAAAGTAAAGAAAATGCCGTAAACAATTGTTCCGTAGTCATTTCCCGTCTGCTCCGCCTGTGTCATGATCTCCTGCAGCGTGGAATCATCAATAAGGCTTAAAATAAGCTTTGTATATGCTACCTGTGTTCCGTTAATAATGAAATGAGAGAGCATAGAGGCATATATTGAATTTGTATATGCTACTATAAATGAGAAAAATACACCTGCTACAATGGCATAACCTATCTGATAAAAATCCTGATGAAAAAGACCGAAAAACAAGCTTGAGATCAGGGCTGATATTAAAAGTCCCGTTGATTTGTAATTGCTTAAAATAACTCCCCTGAATGCAAGTTCCTCAAATACCGCAGGCATTACCGCAAGAGCGATCATTGCAAGAGGAAATGACAGGCTGTCTATATAATACAGTATCTCTGTATTTACATCGGCAGGGTAAAATAATGTTGTTACAGAGGATACAAGTTTTATAAGGGGTGAGATCAATATAGTCAGAATTATGATATAGATCACATTTTTGCCCGTAAGCTTTTCGTGGGGCACCAAGTCTGTTAATTTTGTGCGTGTCAGGAAAAGGTATATAAGTACGGGAATTAAAATTATTATCAGATCCTGTAACACTATTAAAGCAAGCTGAGCCTTTTCTACGTCTATCCCGCTTTTTAATATGACAAAAGGCAGCAGAAGGCTTATGAATGTTGAAAACAAAATAAGAAAAAGAGCAAATTTATTGGCTCTTGATGGTTTGTTTGACATATGTGTTCCTCCGTAAAATATTAAACCGGTGTTTTAAGTATCATTATATAAAGTTTGTTTTTGCAAATGGGTATGATGAGCGGGCGAGCAATGCCGATGTCATTAACTTAAGGAGAAAACCCTCAGTCAGCAGAGCTGACAGCTCCCTTACAAAAGGAGCCAAGAGGGCGGACACGCCGCCTTTTTGAACAGTTAGGTTTATGCTAATCCTTTAAGTTGACAGTATTGCTTACAAAGGAGCCTTAGTTATTTGCAGAGCAATGCTCGTCCCTACTTTAACAGATATTTTGCAAAGTGATATTGTTTCCGATTTTTCTCTTTGATTATTATAATACACTGATTTTGTATAAAATTCCATATTTATATGAAATTGAAATAAATTCTTAACATATAAAAGTGAACAAAATGTAAACACTGAAAAATAATTGGTAAATTTTTATAATTAAATAAAAATAATTGGTGACATAATGTGCAATGTGTTGTATAATTAAATAAATTGGCTTTTACAGTCTAAATTATGAAAGGAAAGAAATGTAATGAAAATTATAGTGTGTATTAAACAGGTTCCTGCAACCTCTCAGGTGGAGATCGATCCTGAAAGCGGTACACTTAAGCGTATGGGAGCAGAGTCAAAAACAAATCCTTATGACCTTTTTGCTATTGAATCTGCTCTGCGTATTAAGGAAATGCTTGGCGGGACCGTTACAGCAGTTACAATGGGTCCCCCACAGGCTGAGGCTATGATGAAGGATGCTTTCAGCATGGGCGTTGATGAAGGAGTTATTTTGTCTGACAAGAAATTTGCAGGCTCTGATGTTCTTGCAACATCATATACCTTATCTCAGGGAATAACAGCTCTCGGAGGTGCCGATATAATTATATGCGGCAAGCAGACTACTGACGGAGATACAGCCCAGATAGGACCTGCAATTGCAGAACATCTTCACATACCTCATGCAGCATGGGTAAGTGAAATTACATATATAGATAATGAAAAAATTGCTGTAAGACAGGATCTGTCAGAGGTGACACAGGTGTCTGAAATGGAGTATCCATGTCTTATTACTGTGGATAAGGATATTGTTGTGCCAAGACTGCCTTCATACAGGCTTATGAAAGAGGTCAAAGACAAGAAGGTAAGATATCTTTCTTTTGAGGATATGCCCGACAAGGATCTGTCCAGATACGGTCTTATAGGTTCTCCTACTGTTGTTGAAAGAATTTTTCCTCCCGATAAAATGGAGGAACAGGTATATATAAAGGGTGATGCTTCTGAAAAGGCAAAAGGTCTTTATAATATACTTAAGGCTAAAAAATTTGTGTAGCAGGAGGAGTTTAAAATGGCTTTATTGAAATTTGATCCGGACAAATGTAATTTGTGCGGTGTATGTATAAATAAATGTCCTTTCGGTGCCCTTTCTATGGAGACTGAAGGAATTGATGTAAACGAAAAGTGCAGAATGTGCGGTGTGTGTGTAAAAGCCTGTCCCGAAGGTGCAATAAGATTTGAACAGAAGGCGGGAAGTGTGGATAAGAGCAAGTGGAATGACATTCTTGTCTACGGTGAACAGACTGACGGTAAAATACATCCTGTTGTACTTGAACTTATAGGTGAGGCAAGGAAACTTGCAAAGGTAAATAACTATAAAGTCAATGTTGTTATGACAGGCAGTAAGGGAACTAAGGAAAATGCGGAAGAGCTTTTAGAGTATGGTGTAAGCAATGTTTATGTTTATGAGCATGAGGGATTTACAGGCTTTAAGGCTGACTGCTATGCCGATGCTGTGGCTGACTGTATTGCAAGTATAAAGCCTTCCGTTGTTCTTATAGGTGCAACACCTTTAGGACGTTCTCTTGCCCCAAGGCTTGCAACCCGTTTCCATACAGGACTAACGGCAGACTGTACAAAACTTGAAATGAAGGAAAATACAGACCTTGTTCAGATAAGACCTGCTTTCGGAGGAAATATTATGGCTCAGATACTTATATCAGATTCAAGACCTCAGTTTGCAACGGTCAGATATAAGGTCATGGATACTGCCGGAAAGGTTGATGATCCCGATGGCAGGGTAATAATGTGCAATGTTACAGATGACCTTGTTAAATCCAGAATAAGGGTAAGTGAAATAGAAAAAATCCTTAAAAACAAGTCCATTGAGGAAGAAGATGTACTTGTTGTGGCAGGAAGAGGTGTAAAGAGCGAAAAGGATGTTGAAATGGTAAGGGAACTTGCCGAACTTCTGGGAGGACAGCTTGCCTTTACACGTCCTATGGTTGAAGCTGGTTTCGGGGATACCGCTCATCAGATAGGTCTTTCAGGCAGGACCGTCAAGCCTAAGCTCATTATTACGGTGGGTGTTTCAGGAGCTATACAGTTTACTGCATGTATGAACAGTGCAGAGTGTATTGTAGCAATAAACAATGACCCTGAGGCACAGATATTCGGCGTTGCCC
Organism: Candidatus Gallispira edinburgensis; assembly: GCA_904395805.1. Classification (GTDB taxonomy): domain Bacteria; phylum Bacillota; class Clostridia; order Lachnospirales; family CAG-274; genus Gallispira; species Gallispira edinburgensis. Next base: position 7,304 of record CAJFNV010000035.1, read on the forward strand.
ATTACTGTATCGTTGATGATCTGTATAAGGTAATTCCGGAACTTATTGAAAACATTAAGAAAGGAGGCAGGGTGTAAATGCCATATCCTTACAGCAAGATAAATGAAGATGATATAAATTACATAAAAAAAGTGACTTCACCTGACAGAGTATGGGTCGGTGAAGATATAAAGAAGGAATTCTACCATGATGAAATGCCCGAATATGGTGTATATCCTCCCGAATTATATGTTGAGGCTGTTTCAACGGAAGAGGTCTCAGCTATAATGAAGCATGCTTATGAAAGAAATATTCCCGTAACCGCAAGAGGTGCTGGTACGGGACTTGCAGGAGGAGCTACATGCAAGTACGGCGGTATAATGCTTTCTCTTATGAGAATGAATAAAATACTGGGTGTGGACAAACAAAATCTGACAATTACCACACAGCCCGGTGCTTTGCTTACGGAAGTGGCTGATGCGGCTGCTGCGGAAGGACTTTTTTATCCTCCTGATCCCGGTGAGAGAACCGCATCAATAGGCGGAACAATTATAACAAATGCCGGAGGTATGAAGGCGGTAAGATACGGAGTAACAAGGGATTATGTGCGCTGTATCGAGGCTGTTATGCCTGACGGTTCAATAATGAATTTTTCATCAAATGTAGTTAAAAATACAACGGGCTTTGATATCAAGGATCTTATCGTAGGCTCAGAGGGTGTGCTTTGTATAGTTACTGAGCTTACATTAAAGCTTATAATGCCACCTAAATTTACGGAAACCCTTGTAATGGTATTTGACGATATAAAGCCCTGTATCGAAACTGTTCCCAAGCTTTTGCAGACACCTTATATTCCTACGGCTATTGAATTTCTTGAAAGAGAACTTCTTGAGATCGTTGAAAGGTGTCTTAACAAGCCTTTCCCTGTGCCCGAAGGAAATGACTGTCTTATAGTAATGTATGATGCATCAACTAAGGAGGAACTTGAGGCTGCACAGGAACAGGCTGCAAACATAGCTCTTGAAATGGGTGCAAAGGATGTTAAAATATGCAACACTCCTGAAAGAATAGGCTCTGTATGGAGCGTAAGAGCTGCCATACTTGAAGGTATGAAAGCAGACAGCCAGGCTCAGGAAGAATGCGACGTAGTTGTACCGAGAGCTAAAATAGCTGAATTTGTTACGGCTGCAAAAGAAATAGGCAAAAAATACAGCATAAGAGTTATTGTATGCGGTCATGCAGGTGACGGAAATATACATACGGAGCTTTTAAGACAAAATCTTTCCGATGAAGTGTGGGAAACAAATACAAAGGCATGTCTTAAGGAGCTTTACGCAAAGAGCAAGGAGCTTGGAGGACAGCTTTCAGGTGAGCACGGTATAGGAAACGGCAGACTTGAATACTTTGAAAACTTTATAAGTGACAGGCTTTATAAGCTACATAAGGATATTAAGCTTGCCTTTGATGACAAGCTTATACTTAATCCGGGTAAGGTCATTGAATTTGAATAATGCTGTGGGATCAAGAAACAGATATTTATCTGGATCATAATATATAATATTTTGGAGGATAACTATGATAGATAAAAATAAAATGCCTTTGGCAGTGGGAATAGCTTTTGTAGCATTTACGACACAGTTCGGCGGAGGATTTGCTTCGGGAAATCAGCTTGTACAGTATTTTGTTGACTATGGAATATGGTCACTTATAATGCCTGTGCTGGCTCAGGCACTTCTTGCCTTTTTCTTCTGGTATGGTTTAAGATACGCTTATGCTAAGAAAACATATGATTACAGAAGTTTTTCAGACAGTTTTTACGGGAAATTCGGTATAGTATTTTCAAATTTATTTGAAATCGTTTATTTAATACTTATCGGTACTGCTACATCTGCTGCTTTTGCTACAGGTGGTGCAACAATTGCGGAACTTACAGGTATACCTTACTGGGTATGTACTGTTATAGTAGGCTTGTTCATATTTATTATTTCCGTATATGGTACCGATATTGTAAGAAAGTGTGCATCAACTCTTTCCGTGCTTATTATAATAGGTTTGCTTGTTGTACTTGTGCCTAACATTATTGTACAGTGGGGTGACATTACAGCAAATATTGCATCTATGGCTGACGGCAATATGCCTGTTTCATCAACACAGACAGGTGCTTTTGGTCCTGCCTTTGGCAAGGCAATACTTTATTTCCTTTTCCAGCTTGCGTCTGTGGGTCTTATGTATCAGCATGTTAAGCCATGTACAAGTGAAAAACAGGTTGACAGGGCTGCAATATATATGTTTATTGTAAATACGGTTACAATGCTTCTTGTTGTTGTGGGTATGTGTGCAATAGTTTATAATGATGGCCTTGTTGACAGCAGCGGAAAGCTTATTGACATACCTATGATCCTTTTTGTTGAAGAGGGTATCGGTGCTAAGGTCCTTACACCTGTTATTTCAATACTTATAATTTTAGGTTCTGTATCTACAGGTGTCAACATGATCGCAGGCATTGTTACAAGATGTGTTAATCAGGTTTGCAAAAATGAAGAAGAGGGCAGCAAAAAGAGTAAGCTCTGGAGTGTAGTATTTGCTGTAATATTTACTCTCTTTGCTCTTGCAGTTGCACAGACAGGTCTTGGTGCTATTGTAAAGACAGGTTACAAGTGGCTTGGATGGTCTGCCTGTGTAGTTGTGGGTATTCCTTATGTTATACATATGATCGCACATATAGGTAAAAAGAGTTTTTAAAATGTAAAAAATGAATTGAGGGTGATTGGTTTTCCAATTGCCCTTTTTGTGTATATAAATATGAAATTAATTAAAAAATAAAAGAGGGTGAATTTAATATGAATGTTTTTGATATACTTGGACCTGTTATGGTTGGTCCTTCAAGCTCCCATACAGCAGGTGCTGTGAGAATAGGAAATATTTCAAGACGTCTTTTGGGGGAAAAGCCTGTAAAGGCAGATATACTGCTCCATGGTTCTTTTGCACTGACGGGAGCGGGGCATGGTACCGACAAGGCTATTGTGGCAGGACTTCTGGGCATGGATACGGATGATATGAGAATTCCGAAAAGTATGGAAATTGCCGGGAAGGAAGGACTGGATTTTAAAATAGGAACAATAAATTTAAAGGAGGCTCACCCTAATTCCGCACTCCTTAAGCTGAAGGGAGAAAGGGGAAGAGAACTTGAAATACTTGCATCTTCGGTAGGAGGAGGAAAAATAAATATTGAAATGATCGATGGTATTGAAACAAGTTTTTCGGGGGATCATCCTGCTATTGTAGTCCACAATGAGGACAGGCCGGGGCATGTGGCAGATGTTACCGCTGCACTGGCCCATCATGGTATAAATATTGCGACCCTTAATTTATACAGGGATAAAAGGGGCGGTTATGCGGTAATGGTTGTGGAAACTGACCAGCCCATACCCGAAAATATTGTAAAATGGATCGGGCAGCGTGAGGGAATAATAAAGGTAACTTATCTTAATATTTAAAGGAGTGTAAGTATGAGTTTTGGAAGTGTTAAGGAGCTTTTGGAGCTTTCCAATGAAAAAAACAAGGAAATATGGGAGCTTGTTTTTGAAGATGATTACAATGAAAGAAATGTGGCAAGAAAAAATTCATGGGATAAAATGAGGGTAATGTGGACAGCAATGAAGGCTTCCTCAGATAACTATGACGGCAAAATAAAGTCACACAGCGGACTGTCAGGGGGAAACGGCCTTAAAATGAGAGAGTACAGGGACAAATGTGTAAGCGGCAGTTTTATAGGCGAGGTCATGGCAGAAGCAATATCCGTTGCCGAGTCAAATGCCTGCATGAAATGTATTGTGGCAGCACCTACGGCAGGTTCCTGCGGTGTGCTCCCTGCCGTGCTTATACCCTATGTTAAGAAATATAATGTGGATGAGGACAGAATAATAAAGGCTCTGTATACAAGTGCAGGCTTCGGGCAGATAATAGCAAAGAGGGCTTTTATTGCAGGGGCTGCAGGAGGATGTCAGGCTGAAATAGGAACGGCCTCGGCAATGGCTGCCGCTATGCTTGTGTATCTTGAAGGCGGAAGCGGTGAACAGTCTGCAGATGCAATGGCTTTTGCACTGAAAAGTCTTTTGGGGCTTGTGTGCGACCCTGTTGCAGGTCTTGTGGAGGTGCCCTGTGTAAAGAGAAATGTTATAGGTGCAGTAAATGCTGTTACATGTGCTGATATGGCTATGGCAGGTATTGAAAGTGTGATACCGCCAGATGAAGTGATCGATGCTATGAGAGAAGTGGGACTTATGATGCCCGGAGAGTTAAAGGAAACTAGTGAGGGGGGACTTGCGGCTACGCCGACGGGGAGAAAGATCGCAGAGGGCATGCCGGGGATAGAGTGAGGAGAGTGGAATTAGGAGTTAGGAGTTAGGAGTTGAAGTAAGTTGGGAATTGATTTATTTGTTAGTATGGTAAATTGGAATTTAACTGCTGGGAATAAAACCCTCAGTCAAGCCTTAAGGGCTTGACAGCTCCTTGGTTGCTTAGGCGAGCAGCATTGCATAGCAATGCGATCAGCCCTTACAAGGGAGCCATAAATTTGTTTTTTATATGGCTGTACGGCTTTGAACAGCTGAATAAGCCTCCCTTGTAAGGGAGGGGGACCGCGTTAGCGGTGGAGGGTTTTCTTAGTGAGCTAAACAGGAATTTAACGGTTTGGCATAAAAACCCTCAGTCTGTTCAAATCAGCTTTACTGATTTGAACAGACAGCTCCCTTA
>CAJFNV010000036.1 GCA_904395805.1 Candidatus Gallispira edinburgensis
TAAGGGAGCTGTCACCGTTAGGTGACTGAGGGTTTTCTCCTGTTCTAGCTCAACAATGCTGCTCGCCTAAGCAACCAAGGAGCTGTCTGTTCAAATCAGTGCAGCTGATTTGAACAGACTGAGGGTTTTCTCCTTAAGTTAATGGCATTGCTTCTTAAAGGATGGAGACCGCGTTAGCGGTGGTGGATTTACTTCCTGACCGCTTTCACCCCTGCAAATGCCTGCATTTGCAGTATAAAATCTTACCGGTCCATTAATTTAATCCCTGTTTCTTCTTTGCCCTTTTCTCCTTTATAACAGGAGCCACATTAGCTATCACAAGCCCTATGGTTATAACAGCTATGATAAGTGTTGACACAGCATTGATCGTAGGGTTTACTCTCTTTGACATAGTGTATATCATAATTGAAATATTGTTTACTCCGTTTCCCGTAACAAAGTATGAAATAACAAAGTCGTCAAAGCTCATTGTAAAGGCTATTAAAGCACCTGCCATAATTCCCGATGTGATCTGTGGCACGATTACCTTTGTAAGAGCCTGCACAGGAGTACACCCAAGGTCAAGAGCTGCATCCAGAATATTCGGGTCAAGGGACCTGAGCTTAGGCATAACACTTAATATTACATAAGGTATACAAAACATAATATGAGCCAGAAGCAATGTAATAAATCCCTTTCTTATAGCAAGAGAGCTGAAAAACATAAGGAGCCCTATAGCAGTTACAATATCGGGATTCATTATAGGCAGGTCATTTATCTGCTCCACAATGCCTCTTAATACTTTGTTTGACTTTGAAAGTCCTATTGCGGTAATTTTACCGACAATAGTTGAAATTACAGTAGCAAGCACAGCTATTGCTATTGTATAAAATATGGAATCCATCATATCCGAGTTGTTGAAAAGCCTTTCATACCACTGGAGTGAAAAACCTCCGAACTTACTCAGTGACTTTGAACTGTTAAAAGAAAAAATAACGGTATATACAATAGGCAGATAAAAGAAAAACATAAGAAGTCCTATAAACACTTTTGTAAAAATATGTCTTTCCTTTTTTACGTTCTTTTTTACTCTTTTCATCAGGCATTACCTCCTTTTACAGAGATACGCTTGTCTATACGCCTTGCAATATACATTGCAATTATGATTATAACAGACATTATAAGGGATATAGCACTTCCGAAGCCCCAGTTGCCTGTTGTAAGGAACTGATTTTCAATAACATTGCCTATAAGCACATACTGACCGCCGCCAAGGAGCTTAGGTATAAAGAAGCTTGATACGGCAGGCAGGAACACAAGAGTAATACCGCTTATAATTCCCGGCACAGACAAGGGCAGAATTACCTTTAAAAAGGTCTGCACCTTGTTTGCTCCCAGATCATTTGCAGCCTCAATATAGCTGTAATCCATTTTGCTTAATGATGTATATATCTGAAGGATCATAAAGGGAATAAAATTGTAAACCATACCCAGCACAACTGCAAAGCTTGTTTCAAGAAGCTTTACAGGCTCTATGCCGAACACTCCAAGTACAGCGTTTATAAGTCCGTTTTTGTCAAGTATTCCTCTCCATGCATATGTTCTCACAAGCATATTTATCCATGTAGGAAGTGTTATCATAAGCACCATTATTACCTGTGATTTAGGCTTCATTTTAGCTATGAAATAAGCAGCGGGATAGCCTATAAGTATACATATTACAGTAGTTATTACAGCTATCCACAGTGAACGCTTAAGCACATCAAAAAATACCTTGTCCTGAAAAAAGTAGGCAAAATTTTCAAGTGTAAAGCGGATATTCATAACAGAATTTCCCTCTTTGGTAAAGGCATACATAATTATCATAAGCATAGGTATGACGATTATTATAGCTGACCATATTATATACGGATATACCATACTTCTGAAATTCTTCATTGTCAGTATACCCCCTTTGACATAATATGGAGATCATCGGGAGTAAATGTAAGCCCTACTCTGTCTCCTACCTTGTATTCGTCCGTAGTATCTATTTTATATTCCGCACCAAGGGTCTTAAATGTCAGCTCATAAACACCGGGCACTATATTTTCGGGGTCAAAATTATACTCAACATCTGTTATATCGATGCTTTCTGATCCGTCCTTTGTCCATGCCTGTGCATTAGCCCACGTTTTAAGGTCTGTTTCAAGAGCCATACTTTCCTTTATATCGTCAATATCCTTGTAAATATTAACGGCATATATAATTTCATCGTATTCCGTGGCCTCAACCTTGTTTTCATCTGCAACAATGGCCTGTACTGTTTTCATTGTTCCGGCACCTGTTGAAAATGTAACGGGATAGCTTCCCTTTTCGGGCTTGATATCGTATTCAACCTTTGTTATAGATATAAGCTGTTCTTCATCTGATGTTTTCCAAGCCTGGGCATTTGCTCTTGCAATAATGTCCGCTCTTGTAAGCTCCTCTTCAACATCACTTATGTCAAGGTAAAAATCATTTGCCGTCATTGACTCACCGGCAGACATATTGCATACAGGCTTCACCTCATCCACCTTCATATTTACGGTAATGCTTGTACCTGCTCTTGTTTCAACAATTGTCTCATAATGAACACCCTTGAAAAGAACAGATTTCACCTTGCCTGTAAGCTTTCCTTCATTTACAGGTACAATGTCAATATCCTCGGGTCTTATTACAACATCAACTCTCTCATCCTTGTCAAAGCCAAAGTCAACGCATTCAAAAAGCTTACCGTTAAAAGCAACTTTATAGTCCTCTCTCATTACACCGTCGATTATATTGCTTTCGCCTATAAAGTTTGCAACATATCTGTTTACAGGCTCATTGTATATATCTATAGGGGAGCCCACCTGCTGTATTTCCCCGTCTTTCATAACAACAATCTTATCAGACATTGTAAGGGCTTCTTCCTGGTCATGGGTAACAAATATAAATGTAATACCAACTTCCTTCTGTATTTTCTTAAGCTCTCTCTGCATTTCCTTTCTCAGCTTAAGGTCAAGGGCACCGAGAGGCTCATCAAGAAGCAGTACCTTAGGCTCATTTACAAGAGCACGGGCAATAGCAACTCTCTGCTGCTGACCTCCCGACATTTCCGTAACACTTCTTTTGCCGTAGTCCTCAAGTCCCACAAGCTTAAGCATTCTCATGACCTTCTGCTCAATAATATCCTTTGGTTCCTTTTTAAGCTTAAGGCCGAAAGCTATATTGTCATAAACATTAAGATGAGGGAAAAGAGCATACTTCTGAAAAACAGTATTAAGCTCTCTTTTGTGGGGCGGCAAATCGGAAATATCCTTGCCGTCAAATAATATAGTACCCTCATTCTGCTGCAAAAATCCTCCCAGGATTCTCAGAAGTGTTGTCTTTCCGCAGCCGCTTGGTCCAAGAAGAGTAACAAATTCATTTTCATATATATCAAGGTTTATACCCTTTAAAACTATCTGTCCGTCAAATTCCTTTACAATGTTTTTAAACTGAATAAGTTTGTTCATTTCTACCTCCGATTTCTCTTATTGATCTATGTATATTCAGCTCTGCCTTTTTTACAAGAGCATATTTTCTCACTTTCTAAAATAAAATCCGCCTCCCTTTAAAAACAATAAAATTAACTCCCTGTAAAACACCTTTAATACATTAAGGTTATTATAACTATTATGTAAATAAAATGCAATAAAAATATTTGTTAAATTTTCGTTTTATCTATTGATTTTTACTATTAAAAGTGCTATAATGATTTTGTTAAAAGATTAACAATATTCTTCTTTGATTGGAGGCTATTAAAATGATGAGATTTACTTTACCAAGAGATTTATACTACGGAAAGGATGCCCTTGAAGTTTTGAAGACTCTCAAAGGTAAGAAAGCAATGGTAGTTGTAGGCGGCGGCTCAATGAAGAGATTCGGTTTCCTTGACAAGGTTGAAGCTTATCTTAAGGAAGCAGGCATGGAAGTGCAGCTTTTTGAAGGTGTTGAGCCTGACCCATCTGTTGAAACAGTTATGAAGGGTGCTGCTGCAATGAGAGAATTTGAGCCTGACTGGATAGTTGCAATGGGCGGCGGTTCTCCAATTGATGCTGCTAAGGCAATGTGGGTATTTTATGAATATCCCGACTGCACATTTGAACAGCTTATCACACCTTTCAGCTTCCCTGAATTAAGACAGAAGGCTAAATTCCTTGCAATTCCTTCTACTTCAGGTACAGCAACAGAGGTTACAGCTTTTTCTGTTATCACAGACTACGCAAAGGGTATCAAATATCCTCTTGCTGATTTTAATATTACTCCCGATATTGCAGTTGTAGATCCTGCTTTAGCTGAAACAATGCCTCCTAAGCTTGTTGCATATACAGGTATGGATGCACTTACTCATGCTATTGAAGCTTATGTATCTACACTTAACAGCCCGTTTACAGATCCATTGGCTATTAAGGCTATCCAGATGGTCAATAAGTATCTTGTTGACTCCTACAATGGAAATATGGGAGCAAGAGAACAGATGCACTATGCACAGTGTCTTGCAGGTCAGGCATTCAGCAACGCTTTACTGGGTATTGTTCATTCAATGGCTCATAAGACAGGTGCAGCTTTCTCAACAGGACACATTGCTCACGGCTGTGCAAACGCTATGTATCTTCCATATGTAATCAAGTATAATGCAAAGGTTGCAGAGGCAAGATATGCAGACATTGCAAGAAGTATAGGTATTGACGGTACAGATGCAGAGTGTGTTGAAACTCTCCGTTCAAGAATTGACAGCTTCAACAAGCAGATGAACATACCAAAGTCACTTAAAGAATTCGGTATCAATGAAGACGAGTTTAAGGAAAAGGTTGCTGAAATTTCAAAGAATGCAGTTGCCGACGCTTGTACAGGTTCAAACCCAAGAGAGATCACTCCCGAGGTTATGGAAAAACTCTTTAACTGTGTTTACTACGGTACTGAAGTTGATTTCTAATGATTTAACTTCCAAAATACATAAATTCCATAAAAAGGCAGGTGCTGCAACGCAGCATCTGCCTTTTTACTATATCAAACACACAAAAATAAATTCCTGTTTAACAAAGTGAGGAGTTAGGAGTGATGAGTGATGAGTTTAAATTACTTGCACATTACCACGGTAATTTATCAATTAAATTCCTGTTTACCGCACCACTCCCCAAGCCTCCCTTGCCTAAAGCAATACTGTCAACTTAAAGGATTAACCTAACCCTAACTGTTCAAAAAGGCGGCGTGCCCGCCCCCTTGGCTCCTTTTGTAAGGGAGCTGTCCGAAGGACTGAGGGTTTTATTCCTAGCCGTTAAATTCCTATTTATCTCCCTCATCTTACTTTAAATACAATAAAATTTTTATTCCTTCTTCAAGAAAGCACATAAAAATTTGCCTTACTTTCTAAAAGTAAGCCTCATTTCATACCACACTTCCCCGCCCCACGAAGACTCTGAAATACCTTCATTTACAAAACCGAACTTTGAATAGTAAGGTATCAATTTTTCCTTGCATGTAAGTACGATACCCTTTCTGTTCTGTTTCTTTGAGTCCTCAATAACTCTCATTATAATTTCTCCGGCTATTCCCTGTCTGCGGTACTCGGGGATAGTGTTCACACCGAAGATCATCTGCCAGTCACCCTTTTCATTGTGTAGCTTTGCATTTTTATACATTTCGTCCTTGAGATGAGGTTCATCCGTTACCATACCGTCTACAAATGAAACAAGCCTGTCACCGTCAAAAACCAGCCAGAAATGATTTGGATAAATTTCAAGCCTTTCCCTGTAGTCTGATTCCGTTGCTGCCTCTGCCGCTGGAAAGCATCTGCTCTCCACTTCCGTTACCTGTTTTAAATCATTTATAGTTGCTGTCCTTATTTCTCTGTTCATAACATTCTCCTTTTTCATTTCAAATTTTAAAAGCTGCTGCAAAACGTCAATTTTACAGCAGCTTTAAACCTTAAATTATGGTTGGACAATTTTTAGTGTGGTTCATTTTATTGTCTCTGTTTCAGGCTCCAGTTCAGACTCCCTTGTAATGGCAATACTAAAAGATAGAATAAACCTGACTGTTCAAAAAGGCGGCGTGCCCGCCCTCTTGGCTCCTTTTGTAAGGGCTGGTCGCATTGCTATGCAATGCTGCTCGCCTAAGCAACCAA
>CAJFNV010000037.1 GCA_904395805.1 Candidatus Gallispira edinburgensis
CTCGAATTTAGTTATATTCTTTGCGTTAGCAAAGTGCTATGGAAACGAAGTGACATAGCAACAGGAAGTTTTAACTTCTTGTAATATAACTTATGAGCAACAAAATGAAAACTTGTTTTCGATTTTGTGCGAAAAGTCACCGAGGCATCAGCTGAGGTGGTTACATTAGCCCTGTTTTCGGGGCAGCTGTGGAATGCAGCAACCGGAAAGGGTGTTCCGGGATATGTTATGTTTTTATTTGAAAAGGAGGATACTCGTATGAAGAAGAAATTAATGGCTGTTGCTCTTACTCTGGCTATGAGTATGACTGCAATGCTTACAGGCTGCGGTGGTAATGGCGGAAGTGAGAGCGCTGATGCCGATACAATAAAGATCGGTGTTACTATGCCTTATACAGGAGATATGGCTGCAGGTGCCGCTATTGAGGATGAAGGTATTAAGCTTGCTCATTCAAAGAGACCTACAGCTACAATAGATGGCAAGGAATATCAGATAGAGCTTATTCCTGCCGATAACAAGGGTGAAAAGGTAGAGGCTACAAATGCTGCTACAAGCTTAATTGATCAGGGAGTATGTGCTATTCTCGGTTCATACTCATCTACACCGTCTCTTGGTGTTTCACAGATCGTTAAAGAGGCAGGTGTTCCTGCTATAGGTTTAAGCTGTACAAATCCAGCAGTTACAGCAGGCAATGAGTACTATTTCAGAGTTTGTTTCATTGACCCTTATCAGGGCAAGGTAATGGCAAATTATGCTTACAATAACCTTGGTGCAAGAACTGCCGCAGTTGCAACAGAAAAGGGAAGCGATTACTCAGTTGGTCTTGCCCAGTATTTCACAGAAGAATTCCAGAAATTAGGCGGTACTGTTGTAGAAGCTTCATATCAGACAGGTGATACGGACTTTAATGCTCAGATCACAAACTTAAAGGCAGGTAATCCTGATGTTTACTTTGTTCCAAGTAACTATACAGAGGCTGCTATGTTTGTAAAGCAGGCTAAGCAGGCAGGTGTAACACAGACTATACTTGGCGGTGACTTATATGGTGTGCCTGAATTCATTACTCTCTGCGGCGAGGAAGCTAACGGATGTCAGTTCTCAACATATTTTGATGCAAATTCAAATCTTTCAGACAAGACTGCTGAGTTTGTTCAGGAATACAGAGATGCTAATAACGGAAAAGATCCTGCAGGCTGTACAGCTCTTGGATATGACGGATATAACCTGCTGATCGACTCTATAGAAAAGGCAGGCTCAACTGATCCTGAGGATATTAAAAATGCTCTTAAAGAGGCTGACTTTGTAGGCGTTACAGGCCCTGTAAAGTTTGATGAAAACAATAATCCTTCAAAAGCAGCTGTTATTATGGAAGTTAAGGACAATCAGTTCTCATATATAACAGAAGTTGCTGCTGAGTAATTCTATTATATCAATTACAAATATAAGGCTTACACCCCATGCGGTTTTTCCGTGTGGGGTATGTGCCTTTTTAAATAAAGAACGGTGTTAAAGCCAAAGTGAAATGAGTATGTATTTCAAAAGCTTTGGCAAGAGTTTTTGAAATATATACTCTCATATTTATTTGAAAGGTTGTGAATTTATGTTTAGTATGCCGGATATACCTACATTGCTTCAGCAGCTTTTAAACGGTGTTACACTCGGAAGCCTGTTTGCTCTTATTGCTGTTGGATATACAATGGTTTACGGTATTTTACGACTTATTAACTTTGCCCATTGTGATATTGTTATGATGGCTATGTATATAGCTTTTTTTGTGATCCCTTCTGATTTCAGATTCTGGGGGCTTGCGGCTATAGTTGTTATAGCATGCACAGCAGTACTTGGTGTAGGTGTTGAAAAGGTTGCCTATGCACCTCTCAGAAAACAGAATGCACCTAAGCTTTCTATGCTTATTTCTGCAATAGGTGTGTCATATTTCCTTGAAAATCTTGCAACGGTCATATTTACAGGTGTGCCTAAAACATTCCCCCAGATACCGTTTTTTGTAGACACATTTACTGTTGGTCCCGTAATTCTGCAAAGGCTTGCAGTTATTACTCCTATAGTGACTGTTCTTATTATGATCCTTCTTCTTTTCCTTATAAATAAGACTAAGAGCGGTATGGCGATGAGAGCTGTATCAAAGGACCTTGAAACTGCAAAGCTTATGGGTATTAATGTATCAAAGACTATATCATATACATTTGCAATAGGTTCTGCAATTGCTGCTGTCGGAGCTATATTATGGGGACTTAAATATCCAAAGATCACACCGACTGTAGGTATTATGCCGGGACTTAAGTGTTTTATTGCTGCCGTTATAGGCGGTATCGGTAATGTTAAGGGTGCTGTTATAGGCGGTCTGCTTCTTGGTTTTATAGAGGTCATGGCTGTAACTTTCTTCCCTTCACTCTCTGCATATAAGGATATATTCGCTTTTGTGCTCCTTATTGTAATACTTCTTTTCAGACCTAACGGACTTATTGGCGAAAAGATCACTGACAAGGTTTAAGGGGGTGCTGTTGTGAAAAATATTAAAGAAATGAATAAAAGAAATTTGATTTTGAATATTATTGTTATACTTGCAATAATAGGTTTTATAGTTTATGCGGAAACAAATAAAAGAGCTTTCGGACTTACAAATCTGAGACTTGTAAAACTCTGCTGTATTTATGCCATATGTGCTCTTTCAATGAATACCGTAAACGGTTTTACGGGAATGTTTTCACTGGGACAGCCCGGATTTATGGCTATAGGTGCTTATGTTACGGCATTGTTTACTGTTGACAAGGCGCAGAAAATGTCTATATACACAATTGAGCCTCTTGCTGAAAACGGTATTATTGCAAATATACACGCTCCGTTTTTTGCTGCTCTTATTATAGGCGGCTTAATTGCAGCATTATTTGCGTTTTTAATAGGTTTTCCTGTGTTAAGATTAAAAGGTGACTATCTTGCCATAGCATCTCTCGGTTTTTCTGAAATAATCAGAATTTTGATAACAAATTTAACGGGAATTACAAACGGACCTACGGGAATTACAGGTATCCCTAATACATATATGAATCTTTATGTTATTGCAGGTATACTTGCTCTTATAGTGATATTTATGATCGCTATGATAAGGAGCAGTTACGGAAGGGCTCTTTTGGCAATACGTGAGGATGAGGTTGCCGCTCAGGCAATGGGTGTCAACTTGTTTAAGCATAAAATGATCGCTTTTGTATTAAGCGGTTTTGTGGCTGGTATCGGCGGAGGTCTTCTTGCTGCATATACTCAGGCGATCGACCCTAAGATGTTCCAGTTTACGGTTGCATATGAGATACTTCTTATGGTTGTGCTTGGAGGTCAGGGCTCAGTAACAGGTTCTGTTGTGGGTGCGTTTATAGTCAGAATAGCTATGGAAAAACTCAGATTTCTTGACGGTACAATTGATTTCGGCTTCTTTGAATACAAGGGTATTGAAGGTATGAGAATGGTTGTTTTCTCAGCTCTTTTAATGCTTGTAATCATACTCTGGAGAAGAGGTATATTCGGAAACAAAGAGTTCAGCTGGAACAGTATATTTGCATTTTTTGCAAGGTTTAAAAAATCTCCTGAGAAGGAGGTGCAGAACTAATGGCAGCGTTGCTTGAAACTAAGGATGTAACTATAAGATTCGGCGGACTTGTTGCCGTAAATCTGTTGAATATAGAAGTTAATAAAGGTGAGATAATTGCCATAATAGGACCTAACGGTGCAGGTAAAACTACCGCATTTAACCTTATTACAGGTGTTTATACTCCCACAGAGGGTGATGTGCTCTTTGACGGTGAAAAAATAAACGGTAAACGCCCCGATGAGATCACAAAGCTTGGCATTGCCCGTACTTTCCAGAATATAAGGCTTTTTAAGGATCTGACAGTACTTGAAAATGTACTTATTGCAACTCATCTTAATGTTAAAGCAGGATTTTTCTCTTCTGTTCTTAATTTGCCTCATGCAAGAAAAGAAGAAAAGGAAATGATCAAATTTGCTGAATTCCTTCTTGAGGAAACAGGTCTTTTACAGTATAAAAATGATATTGCATCAAGTCTTCCTTACGGTTTGCAGAGAAGGCTTGAAATTGCAAGAGCTCTTGCAACAAAACCAAAGCTTCTCCTTCTGGATGAGCCTGCCGCAGGTATGAATCCAAAGGAAAGTGACGATCTTACAGATTTCATAAGAGAGATAAGAGATAAGTTCGGACTTACCGTTCTTCTTATTGAGCATCATATGCAGCTTGTTATGGATATTTCAGACAGGATATATGTTCTTGAATACGGATGTACCATTGCTAAGGGTGTACCTGCTGAAATTCAGTCTAACCCTGCGGTAATCAAGGCATATCTGGGAGAGGGGGACGATGAGTAATGCTTGAAATAAAGGATCTGAGAGTTAAATACGGCGGTATTAATGCCTTAAACGGTATTTCAATGAAGGTGCCCGATGGTAAAATTATTACTCTTGTTGGTGCAAACGGTGCAGGAAAGAGTACTACTCTTCGTTCTATTACAAAGCTTGTTACTCCTGTAAGCGGTTCAATTACTTATGATGGTAAGGAGCTTACACATATGAGTACACAGGATATTGTAAAGCTTGGTATAACTCTTGTGCCTGAAGGCAGACATGTTTTTGACGATATGACTGTTGATGAAAATCTTATGATCGGTGCCTACCTCAGAAAAGACAAGGAAAATTTTAAAAAGGATATTGCCTTTATACATGAAATGTTCCCAAGACTTAAGGAAAGAGCAAAGCAGTTAAGCGGTACTCTTTCAGGCGGTGAGCAGCAGATGCTTGCTGTCGGAAGGGCTCTTATGAGCAATCCTAAGGTCATGATGATGGATGAGCCATCACTTGGTCTTGCTCCCCTTGTTGTTAAGGATATATTCAATATTATTCAGAAGGTAAACAAGGAGAGGGGAATGACTATCCTCCTTATTGAGCAGAACGCAAATGCGGCTCTTAAAATTGCCGATTACGGCTATGTTATGGAAACAGGCAATATCGGACTTGAGGGTACAGGTCAGGAACTTCTTGCTAATGAAAGAGTTAAGGAACTTTACCTTGGTAAGAGTAAGTGATAAGTGAATAGATTATAGTTTAGGCTCCTTTGTTACTGTTTGTAATGAGGGAGCTTTTTTATTGGGGTATTCCATATGGCAAGTGAAATATATATAGGAAAAATATTATATGTGTAAAAAGGGCTTGACTATTTACTGTGAAAATCTTAAAATTATTTTAAGAAAATATGAAAGGAAATTAATAAAAGTGTTTATACCAAAGCTGTTTGAAATTATTAAAGAATCTCCACAGGATCTGAAAGGGAAAAATCTTGTAAATGATATTGTTGCAGGTGTCATTGTTGCTGTTGTGGCTTTGCCCCTCTCCATTGCCCTTGCCATATCTTCGGGGGTAAGTCCGGAGGTTGGTCTTATTACTGCAATTGTTGCGGGATTTCTTATATCATTCTTTGGCGGAAGCAGAGTTCAGATAGGCGGACCTACCGCTGCTTTTGTTGTTATTATTTGTGGTATTATTGAGCAGTATGGTATTGACGGGCTCATTATTGCTACATTGATGGCCGGGGTATTTCTTATACTGTTTGGTGTTTTTAAGCTGGGTGATGCTATAAAATTTATACCTTTTCCCATAACAGTAGGATTTACAACAGGTATTGCTGTGACATTATTTTCTACTCAGCTTAATGACTTTCTGGGAATGAATATTGAGGGGATAAGTTCAGAGTTTATTCCTAAGTGGGGCACATATCTACACAATATTGACAAAATCGACGTAGCTGCCTTGGCTGTGGGACTTGTGAGTATTGCTGTAAGTGTGTTGTGGGGCAAAATAAATAAAAAAATACCAGGGTCTTTAATTGCTCTTCTTGTAACAACTATTGCTCTTTACATATTGCAGAAGAACGGTATTGCAGAGTCAGTACAGACTATAGGTTCTAAGTTCAGTGATCTTAAGGGAAGTGTGCCTGTGCCTCACATACCAAGTTTTGAGGGCGTTAATATAACTGCCCTTATTCAGCCTGCATTTACAATAGCTATACTTGCAGGGATAGAATCTCTTCTTTCTGCTGTTGTCGCTGATGGTATGACCGGAGATAAGCATAATTCAAATCAGGAGCTGATTGCTCAGGGTATAGCTAACATTGGGTCTGCCCTTTTCGGAGGTTTGCCTGCTACAGGTGCTATTGCAAGAACGGCTGCAAATATAAGAAACGGAGGACATACCCCCGTTGCGGGAATGGTACATGCTGTCGTGCTTCTTGTTATAATGCTTGTAGCTATGCCTCTTGCAAAACTCATACCCATGCCTACTCTTGCAGGTATTCTTATAGTTGTAAGCTGGAACATGTGTGAGTTTAAAGAGTTTGCGGAAATTGCAAGAACTACAAAAAGTGATTTATCTGTTCTGATTCTTACATTTGTGCTTACCGTTGTGTTTGATCTTGTTATTGCCATTGAAATAGGTATGGTTCTTGCAATGTTTTTGTTTATGAAAAAAATGTCAGATACATTTAATATAAACACTGTTTCAAAGGAACATGAAAATGATACTTATAGGTATATCAACAATGAAATCATGGTTTATGAGCTTGCGGGACCTATGTTTTTCGGTGCATCCACAAGATTTATGGATGTTATGAAAAAAATGAATGTAAAAAGTGATGTGCTTATATTGAGAATGACAAATGTACCTATGATAGACGGGACTTCTCTTGATTCTCTTCATTATGTTATAGACTATGCAAGAAAGCATCACATACTTGTGCTTTATGCAGAGCTTCAGCCCCAGCCGCTTAAAGTTCTTAAGAAATTCGGCTGTGAAAAAAGAATGGGTAAAGAGAGGTTCTTTGCTACAATGGATGAAGCTTATGCCTTTGCACAGGAAATCGTGACAATAAGCAAAGAAAACAGGAAAAAAAGAAAGAGAAAAAATAAAATAAATAATTAATTTTTATATTAAGGCAGCCTTCGGAAACACAGAGGCTGTCTTTTCTGTTTATTTTATTAAAAAATTATATTTAATATTTACAATTTGTTGATTTTAGTGTACTCTATAATAGAGGTGATATTGATGTTTGGATTTCTGTACCCTAAGGAATATCTTTCCTCTGTTTTTGAAATTACAGCGGATAAGATAAAAAGCCTTGGACTTGATACAGTGATTTTTGATATAGATAATACTCTTGTGCCATACTGGATAAAAGTCCCAGATGACAGGCTCAAAGAGTTATTTAAAGGTCTTACTGATAATGGGATAAAGGTCGGTGTTCTTTCAAACAGTAAGGAGATAAGAAGTAAAACCTTTTGTACTCCCGTTAATATTCCCTATGTTTTTAAGGCAAAAAAGCCTGGGATAAAGGGATTTATTAAAATTATGGAGAATATGGGGTCTGTGCCTGAAAAGTCCATGATCGTTGGTGACCAGATATTTACGGATGTCTGGTGCGGAAACAAGGCAGGTGCTTATTCGGTACTTGTAAAGCAGGTAAGTCCCAAGGACGAGCTTCTTACGGCTCCTAAAAGACCTTTGGAAAAAATTATTTTACATTTCTATTTAAAGAGGGAGAAAAGAAAATGAGTGATATATTTGATAAAGTCAAGGGCACTACAGATGTTTTCACTGTAATAGGCTGTCCCGTAAAACACAGCTTCAGCCCTGTTATACATAATACAATGTCAGAAATAACGGGAAGGGACTTTATTTATACGGCTATGGAGGTACAGCCTGACTGCCTGCAGGGGGCTGTCAAGGGTGCTTATTGCCTTGGTATAAAGGGAATCAATGTGACAGTACCGCACAAGGTGGCTGTAATGGATATATTATGCGATATTGAAAAGAGGGCAAGAGTAATAGGCGCTGTCAATACTTTAAAGTATACAGATGACGGATATGTAGGTTACAATACAGATGTAATAGGTGTGGGCTATGCAATAAAAAACAAAGGCTACAGCATAAAGGATAAAACCGTACTTCTGCTCGGTGCAGGGGGTGCAGGCAATGCATGTGCCGTTATGGCTTGTGATGAGGGTTGTAAAAAGCTTATAATTGCAAACAGAACAGTTGAAAAGGCTAAAAGGCTTGCTAGGAACTTAGCTGCTCATTATGACTGCAGTATTGAGGCTGTGGCTATGAGTGATATTTCAGAAATTGACGGCTGTGACATAATATTAAATTCTACAACTGTCGGTTTTGGTGACCAGAAGGGATCAAGTCCTATAGAGGATAAAAATTTCTATAAGGAAAAGGGCGTTGAATTTGTATTTGACGCTATATATACACCATGGGAAACACAGCTTTTAAAGGATGCATCAGAGGCAGGGGCAGAAACTCTTAACGGGTTCAGTATGCTTGTGTATCAGGCTGTTGCTGCCGAGGAAATATGGTTTGATGAAAAATACAGCAGGGATATGCAGGAAAAGCTCTGCAAAAAATTAAGTAAGTATTACAGGGAGAATTGTTAAAATGGAAAGAAATATTGTTCTTATAGGATTTATGGGAAGCGGTAAAACAAGTGTGGGGAAAAAGCTTTCAATGGATCTGAAAAGAGAATTTATAGATATGGACGACTTCATAGAAAAGAGAGAGGGAATGTCTGTAAATGAAATTTTTGATAAAAAGGGAGAGGATTATTTCAGAAATGCCGAAAGGGAGCTTTGTGTAAGATTTGCCGAGGCTAAAAGCAAAATAATAGCTACAGGGGGCGGAGTAATAAAAAGCGATGAAAATGTTGAAAACCTTAAAAAGGGCGGTGTGATAATATATCTTAAGTCTACACCTAAGCAAATTGCCCATAATTTAAGGCACGACAACACAAGACCTCTTCTTGCAGGGGGCAATAAGGAAGAAAAGATAGCAAAGCTTATGGCAGAAAGAGAACCTATATACAATAAATGTGCGGATATAGTGCTTGATGTGAGCAATATCAATATAGAGGAAACGATTGAAAAGATAAAGGAAATACTTCATATCAATGTTTAAAAGGCTGTGTGTAATGTAATGCTGTCAACTTAAGGAAAATTGATGATTCAAAAATGCAAGCATTAGCTGAGTTGGAAGTGTTAAGAAAGAAAATCCTCAGTCAGCATTGCACCGCAAGAATTATGTGGACACACCGTAGGTGTGGCTTTTACCAGAGGTAAAAGTGCTGAATACGCTGACAGCTCCTTGGTTGCTTAGGCGAGCAGCATTGTTGAGCTAGAACAGGAGAAAACCCTCAGTCACCTAACGGTGACAGCTCCCTTA
>CAJFNV010000038.1 GCA_904395805.1 Candidatus Gallispira edinburgensis
CAGTGCAAACGGCTTAATATCCCTCCACCGGCGTACGCCGGTCCCCCTCCCTTTAGGCAAGGGAGGCTTGGGGAGTGGTGCGGTAAATTGGAATTTAGCAGAAAACCTTCCACCGCTGACGCGGTCCCCCTCCCTTAGAAGGGAGGCTTTGAGTTGTTAGTGAGGTAAACTGGGATTTAATATATTGACAGCATGATACAGCAGGAGAAAAACATATCCGATAAAATCGATCGGCTGAATTGTAAAATCAAAAAGAGAATACAGGGTTGCTGTTGATTTTTGTTATATTTAAAGGTATAATATGACTTATGAGCCACAAAATGAAAGCTTGATTTCAATTTTGTGGGAAAAGTCACCGAGGCGTTAGCCGAGGTTGTTATATTGGCAGTCCGAAGGGATGCCGCCGTGGCACACGGCAATCGGAACAGAGTTCCGATAATATAGTTAACGAAAAAACGGGGGGATATAAATGATAAAGAAAATTTTTGCGGTTATATTTTTCTGCCTGCTTTTTACTTCTGCTGTATGGGCAGATACGGTTGAAAGGTATCAGGGGAAAAGTCAGCTTGATGATAATACTGTGTACTTTGATTTGTTTAATTTTCAGGGGACTAATTATTTTTCACTGAGAGATATTGCAGCCTTGCTTAACAACAGTGAATGTTCTTTTTCAATGGAGTATGACAATGAAAATAATGCTGTAATTATAAACAGAAATGAAGAGTATGTGTCAACAGGCAGGGAATTTAACAAAAGTACAGGTAAGAAGAAAACAAAAAGGGAATCATGTATACTTAATGTAAAATCGGAGAATACTGACTTTACACTTAAGACTTACAATATAAATAACAGAAATTACATAGCCCTGAGAGATATTTGCCGGATACTGGAGCTCAATACCAAATGGGATGCAAATACCAAAACTATTACACTCTGGTATTACGATGATATGGGCGAAGAAACAGATATTTGCAATATTACTGTTCTTCCTCCTGTAATTGTTGATAAAAGCAAGCCTATGGTTGCCCTTACATTTGACGACGGTCCGTCGGTCAATACGGGAAGAATACTTGATACCCTTGAAAAGTATAACGGGGTGGCGACGTTTTTTGTAACGGGGGACAATGCTTCAAAATACGGAGATACTTTAAGACGTATTGTGGATGAAGAAAGCCAGATAGGAAATCATACTTACGGGCATCTGAGGCTTACAGCTCTTTCTGCCGATAATATAAAATATCAGGTAAACCGTGTACAGGAAATTGTGGCAAGTGCGACAGGTGTTTATCCCACTGTTGTAAGGCCTCCTTACGGGTCATACAATGACTTTGTTAAGGCAAATATTGATTTAAGAATGCTTAACTGGAATGTGGATACCCTTGACTGGAAAACAAGAAATGCCCAGAGTACTTATGACGAGGTCATGAATACACTCTCTGACGGAAATGTTATTTTAATGCATGACCTTTACAGTGAGACGGCTGATGCTGTGGATAAAATCGTGCCTGAAATCATAAACAGAGGGTATCAGCTTGTGACAGTCGACCAGCTCATATATGCCAAGGGGACAATAAAAGGACAGATAAAATAAACAGGAAAACTTATAATTACTATTGAATTAATAGGAATTTAGTGCTAAAATATAGCTGAAAGTGAAATATATGGGTTTTGTAAACCTTGAAATACAGAAACGGAGGAGAGTTATGTTAGAGCTTAAAAATTTGAAGTGGAATGTGTCTGACGGTACGGAAATAATTAAAGATATAAGTCTTGAAATACCTTCCGGAAAGCTTGTTGTGATAACAGGTCCAAATGGCGGAGGAAAAACATCTCTTGCCAAGCTTATTGCAGGACTTGAAAAGCCTGAATCAGGCAATATAATTTTAGACGGTGAAGATATTACGGACCTTGATGTAACAGAGAGAGCTAAAAGAGGTATAAGTTACGGATTTCAGCAGCCTGTACGTTTTAAGGGAATTACGGTAAGGGATCTGCTTGAGCTTGCTGCAGGTAAAAAGCTTGAGGACAAGGATATATGTTCTCTCCTAGGAAAAGTGGGGCTTTGTACCCATGATTATATTGACAGAGAGGTAAATGCCAGCCTCTCCGGCGGAGAAATAAAGAGGATCGAAATTGCTACGGTTCTTGCGAGAAATACCAAGTTTACTATTTTTGATGAACCAGAAGCAGGCATTGACCTCTGGAGCTTTAATGAGCTTATTGATGCTTTTATAGGTATAAAGGAAAACTATGAAGGTACGCTGCTCATTATATCTCACCAGGAGAGAATACTTAATATTGCTGATGAAATAATTGTTATTGCCGGCGGAACGGTTCAGAACAGAGGTACTAAGGAAGAAATTATGCCTACTCTTCTTGATGTTTCAAATGCAGGCAGTTGTTGTTTAAATGGAGGCATTGGAAATGAATAAGATAACAGAAGAAATTTTAAAGGCTGTATCTGATTTTAAGGGCAGCTTTAAAGGTGCTTTTAATATAAGAGAGGACGGACTGTGTGCGGGAAGATCATCATCTGAAAATGTTAAAATAGAGGACAAGGATGACAATCCCGGAATAAATATAAGAATTGCTCCCGGAACAAAGGGGGAAACAGTTTATATCCCTGCCTGTGTTACTAAGGGAAATATTGATGATGTGGTTTACAATGACTTTTTTGTGGGAGAAGGTGCCGATGTAACTATTGTTGCAGGCTGCGGTGTTCACACTGAGGACGGACATGATGCAAGACATAACGGTATACACAGATTTTTCCTTGATAAAAATGCCAGTGTGCTCTATAAGGAAAAGCATATAGGTACAGGCAAAGGAACGGGACAAAAGAGAATCGACCCTGTTACAGAGTGTACTCTCGGAGAAAATGCTGTTTTAACAATGGATACAATACAGCTAAGAGGTGTTGACAGCACAGACAGAAAAACCAAGGGCGTTTTAGGCAAAAATGCAAAGCTTATTATAAAGGAAAGAATACTGACTGACGGTGAAGAAAAGGCAAAAACCGATTTTGTGGTATATCTGGAAGGTGAGGACTCAGGTGTTGACCTTGTTTCACGTTCTGTTGCCAAGGGAAATTCAAGACAGGAATATACTTCTAAAATAGTTGGCAAAAACAGATGTACGGGACACTCCGAGTGTGACGCCATATTAAGCGATAAGGGTGTAGTTCTTGCACAGCCTTCCCTTGAAGCGGAAAGTGAGGATGCAGCTCTTATACATGAAGCAGCTATAGGCAAAATAGCAGGTGAACAGATATTAAAATTGCAGACACTGGGACTTACAGAGGAAGAGGCTGAGGAAAAGATCATATCAGGATTTTTGAAGTAAGTCAGGGGTGAGATCCTCCACCTATGCACCGCAAGAAAAATGCGGGCAGCCGCAGGCTGACTTTCGCTGAAAGCGAAAGTGCTGAACTGACGCGGGCCCCCTCCCCGGATGCTTGTTCAGAACTTTTGCTTAACGCAAAAGCGACACTGCGTGTCGTCGGGTAATTAGCACAGAAAGAAGTCTGACAGCCTGAAAGGCTGGC
>CAJFNV010000039.1 GCA_904395805.1 Candidatus Gallispira edinburgensis
CAGCCACCTCCCTTTAGGCAAGGGAGGCTTAGTTAGTTGCAAAATAATGTATGTTTTTTAGGCAAGGGAGGCTTGGGGAGTGGTGCGTTAAACTGGAATTTAGCGCACGGTTATTTTAAGAATAAAAAAATCCCTAACTTTTTAAAGTAAGGGATCTTGTTTATTATATGAAATTTGCTCATCCTTTATTCAGGGAGAAAATTTAAATTACTCACTCCAGTTATGATATACGTTTTTAACGTCGTCGTCCTCATCAAGCATATCAAGGAGCTTATTCATTTTCTTGATATCATCCTCATCTGTAAGCTCTGTATATGTCTGAGGGATCATTGAAACTTCGGCTTCTGCCATTTCTATACCTGCATTTTCAAGAGCCTCTCTTACTGATGAAAAATCATCCGGTGCCGTAATAATTTCAAAGCTGTCTTCTTCTTCTGAAATATCTTCCGCACCTGCCTCAATAGCTATCATTTCAAGCTCTTCTGCATCAAGGTCGTCGTTCTTTTCAATAATTATCTGACCTTTTTCATCAAACATAAAGCTTACGCAGCCTGTAGTACCCATATTGCCGCCACCCTTTGTAAAGGCACTTCTTACATTTGCGGCAGAACGGTTTTTGTTGTCTGTAAGTACCTCAACGATAACAGCTACGCCCTTTGGTCCGTAACCTTCGTATGTAATTGATTCGTAATTTACGGCGTCAAGGTTTCCTGCTGCCTTCTTTATACTTCTTTCAATTGTGTCATTAGGCATATTATTTGATTTTGCCTTGGCAATTGCATCTCTTAATCTTGAATTGCTGTTGGGATCGGGTCCGCCAGCCTTTACAGCAACTGCAAGCTCTCTACCAATTACAGTAAAGATTTTACCCTTTGCAGCGTCATTCTTTTCCTTCTTGTGCTTGATATTAGCAAATTTAGAATGTCCACTCATTTTAAAACCTCCGTTTATTTTTTTCTTCCTTTAACTCACAATATCACTATTGTACCATTAAAATGAAATTTTTGCAAGTAATTTATATTTGCAAGATAAATTTTATATTTGTATAAAGTTAATTAAAAAGAGGTAACACTAAGTAACATTGATTTGTGATATAATAAATTTACCTCGAGGATGAAAAGTATACATATTCAAATTTTAAATTTATATGAGCGGAGGAAATTATATGATAAATCAAGAAAATTTTTTAAATAGTACTAATGGAACTCATTTTATTTATGTTGCACCCAGTAACAGTACTTATAAGGAAATTGCTGATTATGTTTGTGATGGAAATAATGATTCACAGCAAATAAATGCAGCCATAGCGGCAGCAAAAGCCGGTACAGAAATAATTTTACTTAATGGAAAATTTAATATAAAAGAAAAAATAAATGTGAATAAATCTGATTTAACCATTCGTGGTGCGGGTTATAGTACTGTTGTAGAACAGGTAGCACTGGATGGTGGTAAGACATCAATAATTTTTGATATAACAGCTGATGACGTAAAAATAAAGGACATGATGATTGTAGATGTAGATGTGGACTATCCGGAATATATTATTCGTACATATGGTGAAGTTTATGATTGCCAGTTTGAAAGATTATTTCTAATACTTAAGTCTACTGCAACCAATATGGATACTTATATTGATTTATCAGGGACAGGTATTAAATTTATTAATTGTCGAGTGTATAGTTATACATCAGTTCCAAGTAAAATGACTATTAATATTGTTGGCAATACACCTGTAATTAACGGAATGTTAAACACAGGTAATGACACAATCAGACTTAATTTTTCCAATAATACATATTATGAATATGCGAATGATAGAACAGAAGTATATGTAAATCGTGTAAAACAGTAAAAAACAATTTAATTATGTATTGGGCACCCGATTTTGGGTGCCATTTTTATTAGAATAATTGAAGGTAAGTATTATGACAAAAAGAAAAAGGATTTAAAACAGAGTATATTGAATACATTTTACAAATTTATTGGAAAATTGTATGTATAATATAGGCAACATAATACACTAAAACTTGACATAACAGTGATATTGATATAAACTTATATATAGTGATGTAAAAAATATATAGTTTGTTTTTTACATAAAAATATCAAATAATCGGGAGAGGAAAAATGAACATTCAAAAGGTATTAAATGACAGAGAAAAACTTAGCTGCCTGGTGTTTATGGCAGTTATAACACTGGTTGCAATTGCTGCAAGAATTTATTTGTATCCATTGTCAAATGGTGATCAGACCACATTCCTTATACCGTGGTTTGAACATATAAAAGAAAACGGAGGTTTTCTTGCATTAAATGAGAGGATAGGGGATTACACTCCGCCCTACTATTATATAATGGCTATACTTACATATTTACCCTTTGAACCAATGACAGGTATTAAAACAGTATCATGTATTTTTGATTTTATTATGGCTGTATATGTTTTCAAAATAGTTAAATATATGACAGATGACAGTATCAAAGCAGCTATAGCTTATGGCTGTATATTATTCCTGCCGACGGTTTTTCTCAACAGTGCAGCATGGGGACAGTGTGACGGGATATATGTTACATTTATTGTAATGAGTATATATTACATTCTTAAAAGGAATGATTATAAGGCGATAATTTTTTATACAATAGCTTTTTGCTTTAAGCTTCAGGCAATTTTTGTTGCTCCGTTTTTGCTTTTACTGCTTATGAATAAAAGAGTGTCAGTAAAGAAAATATGGGTATTTCCTGTTGTATATATTATTGCAATGCTCCCTGCTGTGATAGTAGGTGACAGTCTGATCAGGATCATAGGAATTTATATAGGACAAACAGGTACATATACAAGCGGTCTGGCTTATAGTACAGCAACAATATACAGCTTTTTAAACGGTGTTAATATACCTGAGCTTGCTTCTGCAGGTGTCATGGTTGCGGGAGCTGCAAGTCTTATATTAATGTTCTATTTCTATTCAAAAAAATATGAGGTCACAGATGAATTTGTAATAACGGGAGCGGCGCTTTTTTCTTTAATTGTACCGTTTTTACTGCCATATATGCATGAAAGATATTATTATATGGCTGTTATATTTACAGCAATTCTTGCCTTCATAAGCAAAAAAAATCTGTGGAGGCTTATCGTTATGGAGATAGTTTCAGTAATGGGTATGTCAGTATTTTTATTAAAAAACAGTGTTAATAACTGGTTTTTACTTTCAGTTGCTGCGGTTGTTGTAATATATAGTTTATTTACAG
Source organism: Candidatus Gallispira edinburgensis (assembly GCA_904395805.1). Taxonomy (GTDB): domain Bacteria; phylum Bacillota; class Clostridia; order Lachnospirales; family CAG-274; genus Gallispira; species Gallispira edinburgensis. The sequence continues at coordinate 3,245 of CAJFNV010000039.1, forward strand.
AGTGCAATAAAATCATAAATTCAAGTAAAATAAAGGAAAGGGAGAAATAATAATGGCTGATACACTGTATGTTGTAATACCATGTTACAAGGAAGAGGAGGTTCTTCCCGAAACATCAAAGAGAATGAAGGAAAAAATGAATACACTTATTTCAAAAGGCAAAATAAGTGAAAAGAGCCGTGTCATGTTTGTAAATGACGGCTCTACAGACAGAACGTGGGAGATAATCAGGGATCTGCACAGTAAGGACAAGCTTTTCTCAGGTGTTAATCTCTCAAGAAACAGAGGGCATCAGAATGCACTGCTTGCAGGTCTTATGACGGCTAAAAACTATGCCGATATGGTCATATCAATGGATGCTGACCTGCAGGATGATATTAATGCTATTGATGAAATGGTGGACAAGTATTATGAAGGCTGTGACGTGGTATACGGTGTAAGAAGTTCGAGAGCCAAGGATACCTTTTTTAAAAAGTTTACAGCTGAGGGCTTTTACAAGATCATGAAGGCTATGGGTGCGGATATTGTCTTTAACCATGCAGACTACAGACTTATGAGCAAAAGAGCTCTTGAAGGATTGGCTGAGTTTAAGGAGGTAAATCTGTTCCTGAGAGGAATTGTGCCTGAAATCGGATACAAATCCGGAATAGTTGAATATGAAAGGGCTGAAAGATTTGCCGGTGAGTCAAAGTATCCTTTAAAGAAAATGCTTTCTTTTGCCTTTGACGGAATTACATCTTTTTCAATAAAGCCTATCAGATTTATAATGGATCTGGGATTTTTAATAAGCTTTGTAAGTGTAATTGCTCTTATATGGAGCATATGTGTCAAAATATGGGGAAGCTCCGAAGCAGGCTGGGCTTCAATAATGGCATCTATATGGCTTATAGGCGGCATAGAGCTTTTGTCTATAGGTGTTATAGGTGAATATGTGGGTAAGATGTACAAGGAAACAAAGCACAGACCAAGATTTATAATTGAATCTGTTTTAAATAATGAGGAATAGGGTAACAGCTATGGGAAGCAATAAAAATAAAAAAATTTATAATAATAAAAATGATGTAAATAATAATTTTGAAAATATACAGACTTTTTTAAAAGGAAATATAAGCAATATACTTGCAGCGGCTCTGGTTTCATATCTGGCAGTAACGATTTTTAACATATTCGGTAGTGATATGACCGCTGATACACTTAATTTTGTAGAAGATGTAAACGGTATACTTACATTTGTTTTATTTGTCCCGGTGTGGGCATTGTTCGGAGCTGTAAGTTTGATAAAAGGTATAGGCAAAAAACTTGTATACACAATTATGCTTATAGAGATAATGTTTTTTGCATGCCTTGTCATAATAAACAACAATGAAAGTGTCTATTTGTCTGCGGGAGTATCTGCCGTTGTATGCTTTTTTATATATTATGTGTTTAACAGCGGCAATGTGTTCAGTAACAAGCTTATAAACAGTTATAAATTGTCTTTTATAATAGTTGCTGTGGCATTTGTATTAATGTCTGTATGGATGAGTGTACATACAATCAACAGATATTTAAGTTTCAGTGCATCTAATTTTGATTTCGGTATATTTGCTCAGCTCTTTGAAAACATGGCAAAACACGGGAGTACGGTCATAAGTGTTGAAAGAAATGAATTAATGAGTCATTTCTATAATCATTTTTCGCCTATATATTATGTTATTCTTCCTATATACATGATATTCAGATGTCCTGAGGCTCTTCTGGGAATACAGGCGGTTTTTGTTCTTGGAAGCTGTTTCCCTGTGTTTATGATCGGCAGGAAATACGGCTTTTCACCTTTGATTGTTATGCTTTTAGGCTTGACGGTCATATTTTTGCCGGGCTTTGTTGCACCAATGTTCTATGATTTTCATGAGAATAAGTTTTTGCCATTTTTCATGCTCTGGTTTATATATTTCTTTATGGATAAGAAATATATACCTGCTTATGTATTTATGTTTCTTACTCTTATGATAAAAGAGGACGCTGCTATATATGTAATATTTACATTTATATATTTTATGCTTGTAAAGAAAGATATTAAATACAGCCTCATAGGACTTGGACTTACTGTTTTGTATTTTATACCTGTTATGATCTTTATAAGAACATACGGACTTGATTTCGTAGGCTGGAGATACGGGGTGTATTTCCTTGACGGACAGGATAAAATAATTCAGATGGTCCAGAATATTATTTTAAACCCTGCATTTTTTATAAAGAATGTGTTCAGTGAAAAGTGTGTTATTTTTATAGTTTACATGCTTGGCTCACTTTTGTTTGTTCCTCTTGTGACAAAGGATTTTAAAAAGTTTGTTTTGCTTATCCCCTTTGTGGCGATCAATATAATGACTGATTATGAATATCAGCACGATATAGGATTTCAGTATACATACGGTTCTCTTTCTCTTATGCTGGTGCTCTTTATTGACAATATCAGTGTTATGAAAGACAAATGGAAAACTATTGTATGTCTTTCTGCTTTGTGTGTGTCATTTATAATGATGCTTGGAGTTTGCAGCGGAGATTTTAAAACTTATACTGAAAATTATGAAAACAATAAAGCAGTTTTTGATAAGGCCGAAGAGGAACTTAACAGAATTCCCGAAGGGGTAAGTATAACGGCAAATACATTTATACTTCCTCATCTCTGTGATCATGAAGAACTCTATATGAAGGATGATAACTACAGAAGAACAGATTATTATGTTCTGGATTCATGGAATTCAAGTGAAGTCAGTGAATTTGAAAATGATGAAAGATACAGCGAATATGTTAAATGCTATGACGGCGGAAAGGTAAAAATATATAAACTGCCTTCTGCACCTGAGTTATTATCCGAATAAATAAAATGGGGATTTCTTTCGGTTTTTGGGTTTGTGTCAAAATGCTATTGACAATTATTTCAAACTATGGTATACTGTTTTCATCAATAAGGTAACACTATGATAAGGAGTAGTAGGCTGATTAAGAGTTTTAAGAGAGCTGCCGGCTGGTGTGAGGCAGTAATTCGGATCAACTGAACTCGCCTTTGAGTGGCTGTGCTGAAATTACAGTAGGTGCAGACGGAGGCTCACCGATAGAGGAGCAGGGTATATCAGTAATCTTTTACTTGTACCTGATTGAGTGCATTGCTTTTTTGTAATGAATTAGAGTGGTACCACGGAGTATTCAAGCCTTCGTCTCTTGGGAGATGAAGGCTTTTTTTGGGTTCTTTATCAATTGATGCGGTTTAGCCGAAACCCTCAGTCAGCATTGCACCGCAAGAATTATGCGGACGTCCGTTAGGACGGCTTTCAGCCTTTGCACCGACAGAATAGTCGGACGATCGTGATGTCGGCTTTTACCTTTGCACCGCAAGAATTATGCGGACAGCCGCAGGCTGGCTTTCGCTGTTTACACCGGCAGAATAGCCGGACGTCCGCAGGACGGCTTTCAGCTTTGCACCGCAAGAATTATGCGGACACACCGCAGGTGTGGCTTTCAGCGGAGCTGAAAGTGCTGAAAAGCTGAAAGTGTTGAAAAGGCGAAAGTGCTGAACAGTTAAAAGTGCTGAATGGCTGAAAGTGCTGAATGCGCTGACAGCTCCCTTACAAAAGGAGCCAAGAGGGCGGACACGCCGCCTTTTTGAACAGATAGGTTTATGCTAATCCTTTAAGTTGACAGTA
>CAJFNV010000040.1 GCA_904395805.1 Candidatus Gallispira edinburgensis
AAGTAGTAAATCGGTAGTAAATTCAGTTCTTATATCCCGTGAAATGCCCGTATTTCCGGGCTTTTTGGAGATAATCAGAGTTGTTCCTCTAATTATAAAACCTAATTTTGGAGGGGGGTCAAATGGAATTAACATGAATTCCGTAATATATGAAAAATCAAAAGCAATAAATTTAATTAAACAATTACACTTTTATCAAAATATGCCAATTATTGCTGAGGAATATATTCCTGGATATGAAGTATCTGCCATTATAGTAGGTAATAAATCAAGAATAGATTTCTTTAGTGAAGTAGAATTAAGCATAAATGACAAAAATTTTTTTAAAAAGGAAGTTTTTGGCCTTGAGAGTAAAAAAATATCACCCTCAACGAAAAGTTATCATTTATCAAATCATATAGATAATAGCACAAAAGAAAAGATGTGTAAATTATTTCAGTCTTTTGATAAAGTTGAATTTATGCGAATTGATTGCAGAATAGCTGAGAATGGTCAGATATTTGTATTAGAATTATCGCCGGATTGCTATATAGGTTCACATGGAGCTTTTCAAGAAGCATTCAGACAACATGGATACGATTTTGACAGCATGTTAGAACTATTAATCAAAAATTCAATTAGCTGTCAAAATCATTAATTATCCAATGCCCAAGAAATGCGGGTCTAAATTTAAAGGACGACATATAAAACCATCTATGAGTACTATCTAGTTTGCTTTCTTCTAATTCCGTAGTAATATATTCTTTTAGTTCATTTGAATAACATTCATTGCGTATTTTTTTAATTGCAGATTACATTTCGCAATTTGATTAGAAGCATTTATTTTGGAGTAATAATATCTTAAATTAAGAATGGTTAAGTGTAAATAATCATCGAAGCAATACGTTTTGTAGCCAATAGTTTCAAGCTCCTCAGCATATAAGCTAGCCTCTTTAAATTTATTTGACTGTACATAATAAATTAATATATTATTAATTATTAATAAATGTGTATATTCATCATTACAAAAAGCAAATGCTGCTTTAAGTTTATTCAGTGTTTTTTCAGTAATGTTATCCTCTAAAAAATCAAATACAGCCATATTGTTTTCTATATAGATAACATCTTGCATCCCTAAAAACTTATTTTCATATATTTGTTCTAAGATTTCTTTTGCTTGTTTAATTTCTCCTATTTGAGCATGTTTTGTTGCCAATGTAATCTGTGATGCTATAACTAAACGGTTATAATTGTTTACTTCAAAATAATTGCAACACTCATTTAATTTGGATATTGCTATATTATTGTTTAAATAAATCGATATATTTTTTTGAATAATATAATAATCCAATGTAGTTAAGTTACTCATATCAAAAGTTTCAATATAGTTCATTACATAAGAAGTTGGCTTTATTTGCATATATAGATTAATTAAACATGTGTATAATGCAGATTTAAAATTGAATTCAGTTGCTCTTTCAATATTTTTTAAAATATACTCCTCTGTTTGTTCTTCATTTGCATCTAAATGGATCAAAACTGTTGCATGTAAAATGACACAAAGATGGGTGTTATTTATCACTTCATTTTGTAATATTTCTTTAGCTTCTTCATAGCAACTTAGTTTAATGTAACTTTTTGCAATCAGCAACAATGCATCCTCTATATTTACCTCTTCTTGATTAAATCTTTTTATACAATTATAAATATCAGTTATGGTATTTTTATTTCCATTTAAAGCAATTAAGTTTGGTTCAATATAAGGTAATAATTTTAAAATACGTTTATCATTGTGCTTTAAATAGATATTTATCAATATGTGTAAAGCTTTAATGTCTTTAGATGTTATTTCATTACTATCCAAAATGCTAGGTAAATAATAATTAGACAAGATGGATACCAAAAATTCATTCTTATTTGCTTCTATATAATATAAACCTGATTCTGTAATATAATAATGTTCATAATTAGCAGATGCAATTAATTCCATTTTAACTAAATCGTTAACATATTCTTTTATTTTAACCAAAGAATATAAATATCGGTTTGCTCCATTATATGAAATTAATACAATATGCATTTCAGATATAGATAATTCTGTACCAACTAAATTTATAAAATTTAAGATATATTGTTGTTCAGTGCTAAGTGCTACTTGTACATGTAATCTATGTTTATTATTAAATATTAATTCTTTTATATTTCCATTTAAATTATCATATTCTTTTTTTACAGAATTATCATAGAATAAGTTTAAATTCTTAAGAATAACAGAAACATGAGACCATTCTAATTGGTTAATAGAGAAAGCGTTAACACTTATTGATTTTTTATACATTATAGTTTCTAATTTATTGCATAATTCTATATTATCTGAACATTCAAAGAAAAATATTACATTTTTTGTTTCTCCAATAATTTGTAATATATACTTTAAAGAAATATCATCTATTTTTTCTATGTTTTCTATATGTATATAAATATTTTTATCAATTGCCCAAAAGTCATCAATCAGAGCATCTATACATAATTTATAACTCTTTAGTAATGGCAAATCAATTCCTAAGAAACCAAAACCTAAGGATATAGATGCATTTGACTTAAATTTATTTAATAGTTTACTTATTTTAAATTGTTTACTTATATCAAAATATGGATGTTTAACTATAGTTTCCAAAATTTGCTGTATAAAATAAAAGTCAGTAACTGAAGAGTTTAATAAATCATTTGTATCAACGTAAATATATGTTTCAGGTGCAACTTGTTTTAATAAATTATTAATTAGAGCTGTTTTACCTATCCCCTTTTTAGAAAAAATTATATTTACTCTATTGTGTTGCTTTATAAGAGTACTTAAATATTCAGTTTCTTTTGTACGATTAATAAATTTATCATCCATAACATATTCCTATACACTATAATATCTAGTTATCCTTTATTTATAATAAGTTTTGTATTTATTTAAATTGAAAAATATATTCGAATCAATTTTGAAATTGTATAATAATTTAAAAGGTATAGTAGAATAAATTTCCATATAGTGTATACGTATTGCAGATAATTAGCAGAATAAAATTTACTATTTAAGAGGAAAAATTTAGATGATTGTTATAGGAAACCTCTTGGCTGATGCTAAGGGGTATTTTTATATGGTGTTAGTGTATTTAATGACATATTTATAAAGTGTCTATAAATAATTGTGTAGCAAAAGGAAGTTTTTAGAATAAAATATTTGTAAATAATTTACTTATATTGATAAATATTTTTTTATGTGATATAATTGTATTAAATGAAATGGGGACGTAAACAGATATATAATTATAAATAAAGATATGTTGTATTGAGAATGGGGATGATAAAATGAATTACAGATTATCATTTAAGGAACGTATATTAAATGATGTGGAAGATCCAATAAGTGGAAATAGCAATATGGATTTATGTATTGATGGGAATAAAGAAGGTGTAAATGGAACAAAATCAGAAAATATACAGGCTAATGAATTAAATAGCAATAATGAAAAAGCGGCAGAAGATAAAAATGATGTTCAGAACCTTGAGAATGCCTTAGAACTGACTTGTCAGATCGATGATGTAATTACATATGCTGTGGTACATAATGGTGAATGCATAGTCAGAGATATTTACATTAAAAATGATACGGATAAAGATATTGACAATTTAATTTTGCGTATAAATTCAAATAATAATCTGATCAAAAAATTTGAAATGGGAATTCAGAAAATTAAATCAGAGGAAGAGCTGCATTTCAAAAATTTGAAAGTAGATATTAATGCAGACTATCTTGCATCCCTTACAGAAAAAATTATTTGCAGTATAGACGTAAGTGTTAGTTTTGAAAATAATATTTTAGTGTCCGAGACAAAGAATATTACAGCACTTGCATTTGATCAGTGGCCGGGTTTACAGTATACACCGGAGCTTCTGGTATCTTTTGCAATGCCAAATCATCCGGTTGTAATAAGTTTATTGCAGCTTGCAGCAAAATATCTGGACAAATGGACTAATGAGCCATCTTTGGCTGGATATCAGTTTGATGATCCGAACCGTGTAAAAACAATGGCTGCTGCGGCATATGCTGCAATTCAGCAGAAAAACATAACATATGCAGAGCCGCCTTCAAGCTTTGAAGATTTTGGACAGAGGATAAGGCTTGCAGATGCTGTTATGGAACAGCATTTGGGAACTTGCCTTGATATGACACTTCTGTATGTGGCATGTCTTGAAGCCATGGGTTTAAATCCTATTATGGTTATGATGAATGGTCATATATTTGCAGGTGTTTGGCTTATAGATGAATCATTTTCTGATATGATTATGGATGACCCATCACAGCTTGAAAAGAGAATGTCTAAGGGTATTCATGAAATAGTTGTAGTTGAATGTACTGCAATGTGTGCAGGAAAAAGCCGTAACTTCGATGAAGCAGTAGCAATGGCAGAGCGAAATGTTTCTAACTATGGAAATTTTGTGTTTGCTATTGATGTTAAGAGAGCAAGAAGTATGGGTATTTCTCCGTTGCCGGTTCGTATTAAGACAGATGCAGGGTTTGAAGTGCAGCATGAAGATAGAGAAGAAAAAGATGTTACAAATGCGCCTAAGACAATAACAGATACATTTGATCTGTCTCATTCATGGGGAAAAGAAAAGGTTACAAAACAGATGCAGTGGGAACGAAAACTGCTTGATATGAGCTTGAGAAACATGCTTATTAATATGCGAATGACTAAGACAATAGTACCATTGCTCTCATCTGACATAAGTACGCTTGAAGACGCATTATCTGAAGGAGAGGAGTTTTATGTGCTTCCACGTCCAGAGGATATGTCAATTGCTAGAGATGATGGTATTCCCGTGGAGGCTTTGGGCAATTTAGGACCTTTTTCAGATTTTATAGCTTTAGAAGGAAAACATAAAAGACTCCATTCTCTATACACAGAAAAAGAGTTAAATAGCTGTCTGACAAAGATATATCGCTCAGCAAAAGCATCAATGGAAGAAAATGGTGCCAGTACCTTGTATCTGGCAATGGGATTACTTCGCTGGTTTGAAGGGAAGAAGGGTACTGTTGCAAGGTATGCACCTGTTGTGTTGATACCTATTGATATTATTCGTAAATCTGCTAATAAAGGTTATGCAATGAGAATGAGAGATGAGGATGCACAGCTTAATATAACATTACTTGAATTTTTGAAACAAAATTTTGACATACATATTCAGGGGTTAAATCCTGTGCCAATGGATGAACATGGGCTGGATATTCCTAAAATTTTTGCTATAATACGTCAGCAAATTATGAATATGCCAATGTGGGATATTGTTGAAGTAGGATTTATAGGAAATTTTTCATTCTCACAGTTTGTTATGTGGAATGATATTCATAATAAGAGCGATTTTCTTGAAAATAATAAAATTGTTCACAGTCTTATAACAGGTGCAGTTGAATGGGATTGCACAATTCCCCCAAATGTTGATACAGATGAAGCGTATCTTCCTATAACTGTGGATTCTTCACAGCTAAGGGCTATTAATATGGCTGCTTCCGGTGTCAGCTTTGTGCTGCATGGACCTCCTGGAACAGGTAAATCACAGACTATTACAGCAATGATTGCAAATGCACTTACTAAAGGTAAAACAATTTTATTTGTTGCAGAAAAGATGGCAGCTCTTGAGGTTGTACAGAAAAGACTGGCTTCACTGGGAATTCAGGACTTTTGTATGGAACTCCATTCTAATAAGGCAACTAAAAAATCAGTTTTAGATCAACTTAAACGTAGTCTGGAAATTAGTGCCTCAGGAGAGAATACTGACTATAATAAGAAAATACAAGATATAAGAAAAATGAGAAAAGATCTTGATTCATATGTAAAGGCATTAAATGTCAAAAGGCATTTTGGAAAAAGCCTGCGTCAGTTAATGGATATATATGAAATGATCAAAGAAACAGATAGAGAAATTCATTTTGATCATGCTTATGCTATGACATTAACAGAAAGTGATCTGGATCATAATTTGCAAAGACTGGAAAGATTAATTGTAGCTGGAAAGGCAATTGGACATCCCCATAATCATCCTATTTCAGCAGTCCGTAAAAGGGAGTATAGCCAAAGTATTAAGTTTAAGCTGGAACCTGTAATTGCTGCTTATAAATCAGCTCTTGAAAAATACAGAGATGATTCAAAAGAATTTATAGAGTATATGAATATGGATATGCCTGTAACAGAAAGCGACTGGAATAATGTTTGTAAGTGCGCTTCTTGTCTTATAGACATTGTAAAAATACCTGATTTCCTTATAAGTGCAGAGTCAGTTGATAGAGAGTTTTTACAACCTAAGGCACTTATGGATAAAAAAGAGTCTTTTGCAGAAAAAGAGGCATCTTTCAAGTCACAATGGAATGAAAATTTCCTTAAAATGGATATGGATATTTTTCGTGACAAGTATGATAAAGCAAATAAAAAAATTTTAGGAATAGGGAAAGGGAAAGCCCTTGCTGCACTTACATCAGAATTACAAGCTTATGCGTCATTTACTGTAGAAACAGAAAAGATCCCTGCTTACTTAACTGATATAGAGTTTTATCAAAAGGAAGCTAAAGAAGTGGCTGATATGGAAGCTGCACTTCCATATAAATGGAAAGAAGTCATGATGTCCTGCAATACAAAGGAAGATATTGAAGAATATCAAAACAGTGTAAAGAGACAGCTTCAGGCAATTGATGAGTTCAGTATATCGATTGAAAAAATAAAAGATAAGGAAGCAGGAAAAATATATATCAGTCTTGCAGAAAATTTGATTGAGGATTTAAAAAATGTAAAGAATTGTGAGAATGAAGTAGGAGAACTTCTGGATTTGGACTTTGAAAACAATGAAGGCAACTGGATCGATAGTAAGCTTGCGTTATGTGACTGCACTATTGAAAACGCCTCATCTGTTAAAGACTGGATCATTTATAGAAATATTGAGGAAGAATGCAGAGAAAATGGTCTTGCTCCTGTTTGCAATGCTTATGAGGAAGGTATGCCTCATGATGATGTGATAAATGTGTATTTGCGTTCAATATATAAAACAATAATATTGTCAGTAATTGAAAGTGAGCCAGTATTAAACAGTTTTACAGGAACAGGATTTAATGAAAAAATTGCACAGTTTAAAAAATTAGACAGTGAGTTTATGGATCTGACAAAAGATGAAATGTATTATAAGCTGACACATCAGCTGCCCCTTCCTAATGAATCTGTGCAGATCAGTAAGGAACTGAATATTTTAAGGAGGGCTATAAGCAGCAACGGAAGAGGTATTTCTATTCGTTCTCTTTTTGAGCAAATTCCTCATATATTAACAAGATTTTGTCCTTGTATGTTGATGAGTCCTATATCTGTGGCTCAGTATCTGGCTGCGAAAAATGATATGTTTGATATTGTTATATTTGATGAAGCTTCTCAACTCCCTACATGTAAAGCAGTAGGTGTATTAGCAAGAGGAAAAAATGCTGTAATAGTAGGAGATCCGAATCAGATGCCACCTACAAGCTTTTTTGCAGGTAATACTGTTGATGAGGATAATCTTGATATTGAGGATCTGGATAGTATTTTGGATGACTGCCTTGCTCTCGGTATGCCTCAGACACATTTGCAATGGCATTACAGAAGCAGGCATGAGAGTTTGATTGCCTTTAGTAATAATGAATTTTATGAAAATTCTATGCTTACTTTTCCATCTGTTAATGACAGAGAGAAAAAAGTTAGCCTTGTTAAAGTAAATGGTTTCTTTGAACGTGGAAAAAGGCGTGTTAATGAAGGCGAAGCAAAGGCTATTGTTGAAGAAATCAAGCGAAGATATAATGATACGCAGCTTAAAAGGCAATCAATTGGTGTTGTAACGTTTAATATTAGTCAGCAGACTTTAATTGAAGATCTGCTTCTGGAAGAATATCAGAAAGATATTGAATTCGACAATTGGGCTAATGTCGGTGAAGAAGCGCTGTTTGTAAAAAATCTTGAGAATGTACAAGGTGATGAAAGAGATGTTATTTTGTTTTCTGTTGCATTTGGACCTGATGCAGAGGGAAAGTTGTCACTGAATTTTGGACCATTAAATAAAACTGGTGGCTGGAAACGATTAAATGTGGCAGTATCTCGTGCAAGAATGGAAATGGTCGTATTCACTATTATGACAGCAGATATGATTGACTTGAAGCGTACTAAGTCAAAAGGTGTTGAGGCCCTTAAGGATTTTCTAGACTTTGCTGAAAAGGGCAGATTACAGGGTGAGTATGTTGAAACCAGGGTTAGAAATGATCAGGGTATTATGGAACAAATATGTCAAAGAATTTCTGACGCAGGATTTAAGTATCAAAAATCTGTTGGTCATTCTGATTTTAAGGTGGATATTGCAGTTATTAATCCTTATAAAGAGGATGAATATTTGTTAGGAATAATGCTTGATGGAGAATCATACTGTAAGTCTCCAAATACAAAGGACCGTGAAGTAGCACAACCAGGTGTGCTTAAAGGATTAGGCTGGCAACTGCACCGTGTCTGGGCAATGGACTGGTGGGACAACAAAGATAAGGAAATTGCCAATCTGCTCCATATACTTAATGAGAAAAAAGATGAAGCTTATAAAAAGTTCATGGAAGAAAAAGCTTTACTTACAGCAGAAGGTGAAAATAATTCTGATACAGCGGAAAGAGAAATTGCAGCAGCAGAAACACAACTTGAGTATGCAGATGTAATTGAAGAAAAAGTTGATAACAACACCGAGGAAACGATTGAAGGATCTGTAGAAAAAGTCATTGATTCAGAAATTGACTTAAAATCTTCTCAGAAAGAAAATATATTAATTGCAAGTGGATCAATGGTGAATAATGAAATTAGTGAAGATTATTCAACAGAAACTGATAAATCAATTGCTGATGATATAGTAGAGAACAGGACAGAATTTTCAGCAGAAGCAAATTCAAAGGAAAATAAATATCACTTGGAGAATTATAAATCCGCGCAAATAGAAGTTACGCCTATGTCTACTTTAGATTATGTAATGAAGGATTCTATTAAAATTATAGCGGAAAGAATCAATTCCATTATAGATATAGAAGCCCCAATTGAATATGACAGGCTTGTGAAAAAGGTGCTTAGATCGTTTAATATTGGACGTTCAAGTCAGGCAACACTTGACGCTACAGATAAAGCCTTGAAGAAAACAAATTCAAAGGTTAATAAGCAGAGCGGAGTGAAATTCTATTGGCGTAAAGATCAGGATTATGATTTATACAGAACATATCGTGTAGATGCAACTTCTGACGACAAACGAGGACCTGATGAAATTTGTCAACAGGAACTTAAAAATGCAGTTTGTATTACACTTAAAGCTAAGGGACCACTTGATAAGGAGACGCTTATAAAGGAGACTATTCGCACTATGGGATATACAAGAAGTGGAACGGGACTTGTAGCTGCTGTTGAAAGAGGAATTAAGTATGGCAGAAAGACTGGAGAAATCATACAAGGGGATGATAAGAAATTTTTATTAAGTTAGTTTTAACGAAGGATATAATTAAATAATTTCATTGTATTTATTTTCATTGTAAGTTAATAAAATAAATTTAATTTACACGGTATTTGACATTTTGTTTGTTGAATACCGTGTTTTAAATTGAAAATCATAATATGTATTAAAAATAGTTTCTCTTAAATAAAGCAAACAGTGTGTGCGTTTTGTGTTTATATTCACTGTAGGTATATAGAGGGTGGAATTTGCCACTAATTTTTGGAGAATAGTATATTTATTTATAAGATAATAAAATTATTTTTGTAGATTTTACCATTTTATTGACTAAAAAATATTATTTATGGTATATTATATATAAAGCAATATGTTTGTGACATTATGAAAAATTTTTTTAAGCAAATATGAATGCAAAATAATTAATTAAAACAATAATTGAAAGGGAGGTTGAAAAATTGGCAGAGAAAAATAATGCTAATATAGGTTTTGAAAAACAAATTTGGGATGCTGCTTGTGTGCTGTGGGGGCACATTCCGGCAGCAGAATACAGAAAGGTTATCATTGGACTTATTTTCCTTAGGTACATTTCTGCTGCTTTTGATAAGAGATATAAAGAATTAGTTGCTGAAGGCGATGGATTTGAAGATGATCGTGATGCATATATGATGGACAATATTTTCTATGTTCCTAAAGAGGCTAGATGGGAAACTATTGCAGCAGCTGCACATACACCAGAAATTGGAACTGTAATTGATACAGCAATGAGAGCTATTGAATCTGAAAATAAGGGATTAAAGAATGTCCTCCCAAAGAACTACGCAAGTCCTGATCTTGATAAAAAAGTATTAGGTGACGTTGTAGATATTTTCACTAATAATATTGACATGTCTGATACAGAAAAAAGTGAAGATTTACTTGGACGTACATATGAGTATTGTATTGCGCAGTTTGCAGAAAAAGAAGGGGTTGGTGGTGGTGAATTCTATACACCATCAAGTGTAGTAAAAACATTAGTTTCTATTTTGAAGCCTTTTGAAAATTGTCGTGTTTATGATTGCTGCTGCGGAAGTGGCGGTATGTTTGTACAGAGTGAAAAGTTCATTGAAGCCCATAGCCATAAGCGTGGTGCAATTTCTGTATATGGACAGGAAGCTAATGCAGACACATGGAAAATGGCTAAGATGAATATGGCGATCAGGGGTATAGATGCTGACTTTGGCCCATACCATGCTGATACATTTACAAATGATTTGCATCCAAACTTGAAGGCAGATTTCATTTTAGCTAACCCACCATTTAATTATCACCCTTGGGGGCAGGAACTCCTACAGGAAGATAAGAGATGGAAATATGGTTTGCCTCCAGCGAATAATGCAAACTATGCTTGGATTCAGCATATGATTCATCACCTTGCGCCAAATGGTAAGATTGGTTTAGTGCTTGCGAATGGAGCACTTTCTACTCAATCTAGTGGCGAAGGAGAAATTCGTAAGAGAATTATAGAAGATGATCTGATAGAAGGTATCATTGCCATGCCAACACAGCTGTTTTATAGCGTTACGATTCCAGTAACACTTTGGTTTATTACAAAGAATAAAAAACAGAAGGGAAAGACGGTTTTCATTGATGCCAGAAAGATGGGGCATATGGTAGATCGTAAGCATAGAGACTTTTCCGATGAAGATATTCAAAAATTAGCGGATACATTTGAGGCTTTCCAAAATGGAACACTTGAAGATGTGAAAGGTTTTTGTGCAGTAGCATCAATAGAGGATATTGCAAAACAGGATTATATTCTTACACCAGGCAGGTATGTGGGCATTGAAGAACAGGAAGATGACGGAGAACCCCTTGAAGAGAAAATGACAAGATTGACATCTGAGCTTTCTGATATGTTCAAGAAGTCTCATGAGCTGGAAGACGAAATTAGGAGAAAGCTGGAGGCGATTGGGTATGAAATGTAAGTTAGAAGATATTGCAGAATTTAATCCAAAAGAGAGTATAAAAAAAGGAACAATCGCAAAAAAAGTATCTATGGATAAACTACAACCGTTTTGTAGAGATATTTATGCATATGAAGTAACTGAATTTAAGGGAGGTACAAAATTTAAAAATGGAGATACAATAATGGCAAGAATTACACCTTGTCTAGAAAATGGGAAAGTAGCGAAAGTAAATATTCTTGATGAAGGTGAAATTGGATTTGGCTCGACTGAATATATTGTCTTAAGAGCTAAACCAAATATAACAGATGAAGATTTTTTATATTATTTGGTTTGTAGTCCTCTTGTACGAGAACCAGCTATTAAATCGATGGTTGGTTCATCAGGGAGGCAACGTGTCCAAACCGACGTTATGCGACAATTAGAATTAGAGATACCTTCGTATAGCGAACAAATAAAAATTGGAAAAATTCTAAAAAGTATTGATGATAAAATTGAGGTTAATAATGAGATAAACAAGAATTTAGCGGCTTAACCGTCGATATCTGAGACATTAATCTTTCCGGTTAGTAGATGAGGCAGAAGAGTGTCTCTTAAT
>CAJFNV010000041.1 GCA_904395805.1 Candidatus Gallispira edinburgensis
ATTATAGCATAAGTCCATGAATTTGGGCATTAAACACTATAACTATATAATACGAGGAGGCTTAGTTACTTGCGAAACAATGCGACCAGCCCTTACAAAAGGAGCCAAGAGGGCGGGCACGCCGCCTTTTTGAACGGTTAGTTTTATGCTAATCCTTTAAGTTGACAGTATTGGTTTTTATTGAGAGGGGCATTATAATTTTTCGAAATTTAGCAGAGCTAATTTTTGATTTTTCAGAATTTAGTAAAACTAAATTTTGATTAAAGGAAAAACTTATTTATATCTTCTTCAACTGTGCCTATACCGGCTATACCGAAGTTATCCACAAGAACTTTAGCTACATTCGGGGATAAAAAGGCAGGTAATGTAGGTCCAAGGTGGATATTTTTAACTCCAAGATGTAAAAGGGCAAGGAGCACTATTACTGCCTTCTGTTCATACCAGGCAATGTTGTATATTATAGGAAGGTCATTTATATTATCAAGACCGAAAACTTCCTTAAGCTTTAATGCAATTACGGCAAGGGAGTAGGAGTCATTGCACTGACCTGCATCAAGTACACGGGGGATACCGTTGATATCTCCTAAATTAAGCTTGTTGTATTTGTACTTTGCACAGCCTGCTGTAAGTATGACTGCGTCCTTTGGAAGTGCCTTTGCAAAGTCTGTGTAGTAGTTTCTTGCCTTGCTTCTGCCGTCACAGCCGCCCATTACAACAAATTTCTTTATAGCGCCTGTCTTTACTGCGTCCACAATCTTATCTGCAAGGGCAAGTACCTGATTGTGGGCAAAGCCGCCTATTATCTCTCCTGTTTCTATTTCTACAGGAGGCGGACATTTCTTTGCGTGTTGGATTATTTCGGTAAAATCCTTTTCTCCCTTAGCATCTGCCGGGATATGTTTACAGCCGGGGAATCCTGCGGAACCTGTTGTATATATTCTGTCCTTGTAGCTGTCCTTTGGTGGCACTATACAGTTTGTTGTAAAGAGTACGGGTCCTCTGAATGTTTCAAATTCTTCCTTCTGTTTCCACCATGCATTTCCGTAGTTGCCCACAAAGTGTGAATACTTCTTAAATGCAGGGTAATAATGGGCAGGAAGCATTTCAGAATGAGTGTATACATCTACCCCTGTACCCTCTGTCTGCTTTAAAAGCATTTCAAGGTCATGAAGGTCATGTCCTGAAATAAGTATGGCGGGATTGTTTCTTACGCCAATATTTACTTTTGTAATTTCCGGATCGCCGTAGGTACTTGTGTTTGCCCTATCAAGAAGAGCCATTGTATCTACGCCGTATTTTCCTGTTTCAAGAGTGAGGGCAGTAAGCTCATCTGCAGTAAGGCTGTCATCTGTAAGCTTTGCAAGAGTTTCCTGAAGGAAAGCGTTGATTTCATCACTGTCATATCCTGTTGCCATTGCATGCTTAAGATATGCTGCCATACCCTTTAATCCATAGGTAATAAGCTCCCTTAATGAGCGAATGTCCTCGTTTTCTGTTGCAAGTACGCCTATTTTCTCACCGGAATCTGTGGTTTTCCAGAAAGCTGCATGGGATAAGCCACTTTTGTCTGAAAGCTTTAATATAAACTTATCTCTTTCAGTAATTGTATTATTTATTTTTTCTGTAATTACATCATCGTCAAAATTAGCATTTGTTATAGTTGTGAAAAGATTGTCAACTATAAGCCTATCGGTGTATTTGTCTATAGCTGTACCTTCTTTACGAAGCTTTGTTGTCACTTCAGATAAGCCCTTTGATACATAAATCAGTATGTCCTGAAGCTTTGCCGTATCAGCGCTTTTACCGCATACGCCTGCTCTTGTACAGCCTGTACAGCCTGCTGTTTCCTGACACTGATAACAAAACATAGTATTTTCCATTTGATCGTCCTCCTGTGAAGAATTGTTGTTTTTTTGACTGTGTCTATATTAACATATAAAATGAAAAAATTCTGTTGTTTTTGCAACGGAAACTAAGTTTTTAAAATTGGCTGTTAAAAGAATTGTCATAGTGATAAAATGCATAAATATATCAAAATAAACGCACGCGTGCGTTTATTTTGATTGACAAAACGCACGCGTGCGTTTATAATGGTATTGAGGTGATATTTATGGAAAAAAAGTATTTAGGATTTAAAGAAGATTTACAGACAGAGTTTAAAAGTGATAAAAAATGTTTAGGGGATGAAGATATAATTGAAGCAGTAGTAGCATTTGCAAATACAAAGGGAGGTAAGTTATATATTGGGGTTGAAGATGACGGAGAAATAACAGGGCTGCATAAAAAGCATAAGGATAGTACACAACTTGCTGCTTTTATTGCAAACAGAACAATACCTACTATATCTTCAAGGGTTGAAATGTTTGAAAATGGCAAAGATTATTTGATAATAAGTGTGCCTGAATCAAGAAGTGTTATAGCAACATCATCGGGTAAGATAATGAGAAGGCGTATTAAAATTGATGGGACTCCTGAAAATATTCCTATGTACCCTTTTGAAATACCTTCAAGGTTGTCTGATCTGAGTTTGCTTGATTATTCAGCACAGCCTGTTCCGGAATGTAAGTATACCGATTTGGATGATGTGGAAAGACAGAGGCTGAGAAATGTAATTAATTCATATAATGGTGAAAAACAGCTGCTTGAATTAAACAATGAAGAATTAGATAAGGCTTTGCAGTTGGTAAAAGAAATTAATGGTGAGCTTGTGCCTACATTTGCAGGACTGATACTTATAGGCAAAGAAAGAAGTATTAAAAGACTGATGCCTACAGTTGCAGCTTCTTTTCAGGTAATACAGAATACAGAAGTAAAAGTGAATGATATATTTACTTTGCCATTGATAGCATCCATTGAAAAAATATTTAATTATATGGAAGCATGGAATCATGAGGAAGAATTTCAAATAGGTCTTTTCAGAGTTCCTTTACCGGAGTTTGATAAAAGAGCTTTCAGGGAGGCGGTTGTCAATGCTTTTTGTCATAGAGATTATACTTTGCTTGGCAGGGTAAGAGTTACTATAGATGATGAAGGCTTGACAATAGCTAATCCGGGAGGCTTTATAGAGGGGATAGAAATAGATAATTTGCTTACAGCAGAACCTCATGGCAGGAATCCTGTTCTTGCAGATGCACTTAAAAGAATCGGACTTGCTGAAAGAACAGGGAGAGGTATTGACAGAATATTTGAAGGTTCGTTGTTATATGGAAAGGCTCTACCTGACTATTCGGAATCTGACAGCAGAAAAGTTACTTTGTTTATATCCAGAAGTTCTCCGAACAGAGCTTTTGTAAAAATGATTGCAGATGAACAGAATAGGACGGGACAAATAATGTCTGTCAATAGGCTATTGGTTTTATACACTATTGAAAAGTTTAGCAGAGTTAATACAGCTATGCTATCTGAAGAGGCAAAATTAAGTGAATCCAGAGTGAAAAGTATTGTAGAAAAACTAGTTGAAGATGGACTGGTAGAGGCTGTGGGTAGTGGTAAAAACAGAGAATATATATTGAGCGGCAAGGTATATAAAAATATGGACAAGTCTATAAACTATACAAGACAAACGGATATTGACAAGGTCAGATACCCGGAATTGGTGCTTAAACTTGCAAGGGAAAAAGGAAAAATTACACGAAATGATGTGGCAGAGCTTTTACATCTGACACCGTCACAAGCATATCGTATTTTAAAAAAGATGAATGATAAGCTTGAACCAATAGGGCATGGCAGAGGTGCAGGATATATTATAAAAAAATAGATTTTTAGTTAGAAACAATCGCTTATTGCTTTAAAAATTTTCATAAATGTGATTTTTGTCAGTATATGGTGCAGAGAAAATTCTGCACCTTTGAAATTTGCTGTTGACACTCCCCTTAGGGGATAGATTATACTGTTATCATAATCGATTATGAGAGGTGACTAAAATGCTTATAAGTATAGGACAGTTTTCCAAAATATGCTCTGTAAGTGTAAAAACATTGAGATATTATGATAAGGTGGATCTGTTGAAGCCTGCTAAAGTTGATGGGATTACGGGCTACAGATATTATGATGAAAGTCAGTTAAATGATATGCTGACAATAAACCGTCTTAAAAGATATGGATTTTCACTTATAGAAATAAAGGCATTTTTATCATCTGAGGACAAAAGGGTGCTCTTTTCAAAATTAAAGGAACGGGCAGCGGATATGGAGACAGAAATTGCTCACAAGTCCATGCTCCTTAGAGAACTTAAAGGTATTGTTGAAAATTTTGAAAGGAATGGTGTAATTATGAATTATGAAAATAACTATGATATAACTGTTAAAATGAGTAAGGAACTTCCGATTTTAAGCAGCAGGCAGAGAATGTCAGTTGAGGAATTCGGAAAATATTACGGTGAGCTTTTTACTAAAATTGCAAGAAGCGGTATAACTACTACAGGTGCGGTCCTGGCTATTTATCACGATGATGAATTTGACGAAAACAACAGCGATATTGAGGTGGGAATAGCTATTGCCGATAAGGATAAGGCCACAAATGTGCTTAAAAGCTGTCTTTGTGCAACAACTGTTCATAAAGGTTCTTATGCAAACCTTACAGAGGCATATGCTTCTGTTGTAAAGTGGATAAATGCAAACGGATATAAAATTACGGCACCTCCATATGAGATATATACAAAATCTCATGTGGATAATCTGCCTGTGAATGAGTGGGAAACTGAAATTTATTTTCCGGTGGAGAAGATATAATTGTAAAAAGCTCTTTTGAATAATAATGTTAGCTTTCGTTAAAAAACGGGTTTGAGCTGAAAAATATCCGATGACCTGTAATGATGCTTCATGGAAATGAAAGTTATGACAGACGGTTCATTTGTTTTTAAACAATATGGACCGTCTTTGCAATTTGCAATATATATTTAATTTTAAGTATTGATCTTTTCACTACATAACCATTCCATAGAAACATTTAAAGCTTGCGAAAAAATTAAAAGTTCTGCATCACATACATGCCGTTGATTTGTTTCGATTCTGGATATTATCAGTGGCGTAATTCTATATCCCATAAGATTTATTTTTCTTGACAATTCATCTTGAGTAATAGGCGGGTTTTGCTGTGCCCTTCCTAATTTTATGCGTGTGCCGCATATATTACCTGATACAAGAAATAATTTTTTAGACATTAAAAACACCTCACTTGTTAATAGAGTAATTGACATTATAATAAGCAGATACTTTATTATAGTGTATATTATCTCAGGCAAAATTGGAATACATCAGATATCCGAATTGGACATACAGTTAATAATTATTAAAAATTATGTAGGAATAAATGATAAAAATGCCTTGCTCTTATATAAGATATATATTTGGAAAATCAAAGTGTAAAAATTTACAGGAAAAGTGAATAAGGTTTTGATCTTTAATCTTTAAAAGATTGTGGTGGGTGTTTGTATCATTAAAAAAGGTATTGCATAACACTGTTTAAAAGAGTATACTAAGTCTGTGAAATTTAGTGAATGGATGGATATTAAAATGTTGTTTTCAAATAAGGATCTGAAAAAGCTTATTATTCCTCTGCTTCTGGAGCAGACACTGGCAATCACTGTAGGTATGGCCGATACAATAATGGTATCATCAGTCGGTGAGGCTGCAATTTCGGGAGTATCTCTTGTTGATATGTTCAACAATCTTATAATAAGTGTGCTGGCGGCGCTGGCAACGGGAGGTGCAGTTGTAACTTCTCAGTTTATAGGTGCGGGGCATAAGGATGATGCCTGCAGGTCTGCAAAGCAGCTTATTTTTACTGCAACGGTTATTACAATATTTATTTCGGTTTTTGTAATAGTTTTTAATAAACCGATTTTAAGGCTGTTTTTCGGAAAAATAGAAGAAGATGTTATGACAAATGCTATCATATATATGATCATATGTGCATTGTCTTTTCCTTTTCTTGCAGTTTATAATTCATGTGCAGCCTTATTCAGGTCAATGGGTAATTCACAGATCACATTTAAGGTATCGCTCCTTATGAATGCTATAAATGTATGCGGTAATGCTCTTTGTGTGTATGGTCTTGGTATGGGTGTTGAAGGTGTTGCTATTCCTACTCTTGTATCAAGGACTGTGGCAGGGATCGTGCTGTTCATACTTCTTAAAAATCCGAAAAATATGATATATCTTACAAAGGAAAAGTTTAAAATTGAAACCGATGTTATAAAAAGAATTCTTTATATCGGTATACCCAGCGGAATTGAAAACGGTATTTTTCAGCTTGGACGTGTTCTTGTTGTAAGTATAATTGCGGGATTCGGAACTGTTCAGATAGCGGCAAACGGCGTTGCAAACAGCCTGGATGGACTTGGCTGTATTGTAGGACAGGCTATGAATCTGGCTATGATAAGTGTTATAGGCAGATGTGCCGGTGCAGGTGATGAAAAACAGATAAGATATTATACAAAGAAGCTCCTTGGAATTACATATTTATTTACTGCAATTGTAAATACTACTATTCTTCTTCTGCTTAATAATATTCTTAGTATATATTCCCTAAGTCCTGAAACTGCAAGGCTTGCATACATTCTGGTTATGATACATAACGGTTTTGCTATGCTTTTATGGCCCGCTTCCTTTGTATTGCCTAACATGCTGAGGGCATGCAATGATGTTAAGTTTACAATGGTCATAGCCATATTTTCAATGTTTGTTTTCCGTATAGGTTTCAGTTATATTATTGGTGTGAACATGGGCATGGGTGCAATAGGAGTTTGGCTTGCAATGCTTATGGACTGGGTGTTCCGCGTGCTTTGCTTTATCGGCAGATATTTAAGAGGAAAGTGGAAATTAAATGTCTGTGTTTAAAAATTAAATAAAATATATCACAAAAAAATGTCCCCCTTAATATATTATATGAGGGGGTGTTTTTTGTGCTGTTTTTTCCTTTGTTCGGACATTTGGGAGAAAGTTTGCCTCGTGTTTTGAGTAAGGAGGAAGAGGAAAAATACGTAAGACTTTGGGAAAATGGAGATATAAGTGCCAGAAATGAACTTATTGAACATAATCTGAGGCTTGTTGCTCATATTGCTAAAAAATACAATAAAAATAATGATAATGAAGATTTGATTTCAATCGGAACTATAGGTCTTATTAAGGCGGTGTCTACTTATAGAGCTGACAAGGGGAAACTTGCGACTTATGCGTCTAAGTGTATTGAAAATGAAATACTTATGTATTTAAGGCAGAACAAAAAACGGCAGAATGATGTCAGTCTGCAGGACACGGCAGGAGTTGACAAGGAAGGCAACGAGGTCACTCTTGAAGAAAAGCTTGCCGATGAGGGCAGAAGTGTTGAGGAGATAACGGATCTCAAGCTGAGGATTGAAAAGCTTTACAGAGTTATGAAAGAAAGACTTACAGAAAGGGAGCTTGAAATTGTAAGATTAAGATACGGACTTGACGGAGGTAAAGAGGTCACTCAAAGGGAAATAGCCAAGTCAATGGGCATAAGCAGAAGCTATGTGTCAAGGATAGAGACAAAGGCACTTTCGAAATTGAAAGATCTATAGTATCACCATGAAGGTGGTACTTACATATACATATTAAACAAATGAAAGCAGGGTGAAAATTTGTATATATCTAAAGAGAAATGGTAAAGCTTTACATTATGAAATTAAAACTTGTATTTATAAAGGGCGGAAGCCTTATTTTTTTGTATTTTAATAGAAATTTAACTATTATTTAAAAATTTAAATTGTAAATATACTGTGTTTAGTGGTATACTATAGAGAGATATTTATTGACAGGAGAAAGTTTATGAATGCTAAAATAAGTTTTGTGTCACTTGGCTGTGATAAGAATTTAATAGACAGTGAAATAATGCTTGGTCTTATTGATGAAGAAGGCTATGAGATTACATATGATGACAGTGAAGCCGATATTATAATTATAAACAGCTGCGGCTTTATAATGGATGCCAATCAGGAGGCTATTGACAAGGTCCTTGAAATGGCTGACTATAAAAAAGAAGGAAAGTGCAGGGCTCTTATTGTGACAGGCTGTATGGCACAGAGGTACAAGGATGAGATCTTTGAATCACTTCCGGAAGTTGATGCTGTTGTGGGAACCGGTGATTTTGAAAATATTGGTGCTGTTATAAAAAGACTTCTTGAAGGTGAAAAGCAGGTTGAGCTTGTTACGGACAAGGAGCATCTTTTAAATCCCGATAACAGCTATAAGAGAATAATAACAACAACAGGGGGATTCAGCTATTTAAAAATTGCAGAGGGCTGTGACAATCACTGTACATACTGTACAATACCTTCATTAAGAGGGCATTACCGTTCAAGAACCATCGAGTCCCTTGTTAAGGAGGCAAATATTCTTGCAGATAAGGGGGTAAGAGAGCTTATACTTATTGCCCAGGATACTTCATTATACGGACAGGACCTGTACGGAAGAAAGGCTTTGCCCGAGCTTTTAAGAGAGCTTAGTAAAATTGAGGATATCAAATGGCTGAGAATTCTCTACTGCTATCCCGAAAATATAACCGATGAGCTTATTGAGGAAATGGCGTCAAATGAAAAAGTGCTTCATTATCTGGACATGCCTATACAGCACAGTGAAAACAGAATACTTAAGCTTATGGGCAGAAGAAGTACAAGGGAAGGTCTTATAAGCATAATAGAAAAAATGAGAAGTAAAATGCCTGATATGTGTATAAGAACAACTCTCATTACAGGATTTCCTACAGAAACAGAGGAAGAGTTTAAGGCTCAGTGTGACTTTATAAAGGAAGTTGGTTTTGACAGACTTGGAGTATTTACTTATTCACAGGAAGAAGGTACTCCGGCAGCAAGAATGGACGGACAGATAGACGAAGAAGTAAAAGCAGAGAGAAAGGACTATATACTTAAGCTTCAGAGAAGCATATCTGCCTCAATATGTGAAAAATACGTCGGAAAAACTCTTGAAGTAATTGTAGAGGGTAAAATTGACGGCGAAGAAGAAAATATTTACTGCGGAAGAAGCTACAGGGATTGTTATGAAATAGACGGATTTGTTTTCTTTAAATCCGATGAAGAACTTCTGGCAGGAGATTTTTACAATATAAAAATTACAGAGGCGGGAGATTACGACCTTATAGGAGAAAGGATTGACTGATATGAATTTACCTAACAAGCTTACCATTCTTAGAATTATAATGATACCATTCTTTCTTATTTTTCTGCTCTGTGATTTTGGTACAGCAGGAAGATATATTGCAACTGCTATATTCTGTATTGCATCCCTTACTGACTGCCTTGACGGATATATAGCAAGAAAGTATAACCTTGTAACAAATTTCGGAAAATTTATGGATCCTCTGGCAGACAAGCTTCTGGTATGCTCTGCCATGATCGCACTTATAGGAATTGAGGACGCTGTTGTTTCTCTTCCAAGCGTTGTTGTAATCATAATAATTGCAAGAGAGTTTGTAATAACAGGTTTCAGAACCCTTGCTGTTGAGCAGAACATAGTAATAGCGGCAGGTTTCTGGGGAAAATTAAAAACCATTTGTCAGATGGCTATGCTTATTGTACTTCTTCTTAATATTGATAACAATGTTATGACAGTAATAAGCTATGTACTTATTTATTTAAGTCTGGCTCTTGCAATTATATCTGCTGTTGATTATATTGTAAAAAACAGACAGGTTTTAAAGGGCTGATAATCAGCCCCTAATATAAAAGAGGGTGAAAATTTGAAAAGATTGATTCTATGTTTTGCTGCCGTTTTAATTATGACAGCATCTGTATGGGCTGAGGATATGTCTGAAATGACTCCTCAGGAACAGGCGGATACGGCAGGAGCATATTTTGGTGAAATAATTAAATACATACAGGAAAATTACATGGGCGGTGAAGTGGATACCGATGAGCTTGTACACGCAGCTGTAAGGGCTGTTGTAGGCGAGCTTGATGAATACAGTGATTATCTTACCAATGAGGAATATGCTCTTGTAAAAGAGTCAGAAAGAACTGTATGGTATGCTCCTGAGTTTGAGTGTGATTTTTCGGGAGGAGGATATCCGGTCATATCAGAACTTGCCACCTCATCAAAGGCTTATCAGGACGGAATAAGAGTCGGGGACGAGATCAGGGCAATTAAAGGTGTTTCATCTTATGCTATCGGAGAGGAAGAATATTTTGCTTCCGTTACATCGGACATTGCCGAATCGATTGATATGAGAATTGCGAGAGGAGATAATGTAAAAGATTATTCAATCAGTCTTGTAAGAAATGAGCTTCATTCCGTGACAGCTGTTAATGATATGTCAACTTTTGACAGTAACAGTCAGAAATATACCGATGGGTCTGTGGGATATATAAAAATAAGTACATTTATAAATAATACTTCTTCCGACTTTACAAAGGCACTTAATGAGTTTAAGGCTGCGGGCAAGACAAAGCTTATACTTGATCTCAGAGGGAATACGGGAGGTTATGTTGACGAAGCTATAAATGTAGCAAAACAGATCGTGCCAAGCGGAATAATAATTACAACCAGAGATAAAAAGGGAAATATAACAACTTATACATCAGATTTAAAAGTTACGCCATATGAGGAATGTGTTGTTCTTGTGGATTCTCTTACAGCATCTTCTGCGGAAATAGTTGCATCTGCAATGCAGGACAGCGGAGCTGCAACAATTGTAGGTGAACAGACCTATGGAAAAGGTGTTATGCAGAGTGTAATGGAATTTGATGATATAGGTGTTGTTAAAATGACAACTCTTGAATATTCTTCAAGATACGGAAAGAAAATAAACGGTATAGGCATTACTCCCGATGTTACTGTGGATAAAATACTTTTTGTATCGGAAGAGGATGCCCTTGATAGTGAAAATGTAATTGAAGCTTTAAGATTTCTTGGATTCAGAGTTGACGAAAACAATTCTGTTGAAAGAAATTTAGGCAGATATCAGGCTGAAATGGGACTTGAGGTCACATATAAGCTTGACGGACCTACAGTATCCGCTATGAATTATGAAATATATACAGAGCTTATGGAAAGTGACAGAATACTTGCCATTGGTTATATGAATCTGCTTGCTTAAAATGTTAAAAAAATTAAAAATTGTTCTTGACAAGAACATCATAATATGTTATCATATCAAAAGTGCCGTAGACAGCAGGTGACAATTGTCGTAACGTGTAACTACCTGCCGAGGATACATCTGATTTGTATTTTGCCTCCCTGTCTGCAGACAGGGAGTTTTTTTATACGGCTTATAATTTTATAGGAGGTGTAAATAATGGCTAAAGTTGCTGAAAAGCAGGTTGTTGTAAATGAAATTAAGGAAAAGCTTGAAAAGGCTAGTTCTGCTGTTTTAGTTGATGCCAGAGGTCTTACAGTTGCAGAGGATACTACTCTTCGTAAGCAGTTAAGAGAAGCAGGCGTTGATTACAAGGTTTACAAGAACACTATGATGAATTTAGCAGTAGAGGGCACTCAGTTTGAGGGCTTAAAGGATTATTTTGAAGGTCCAAGCGCTATTGCTATCTGCTATGAAGACCCAACTGTTGCAGCATCTATTATGAGCAAGTTTATGAAGAATGCAAAGGCTCTTGAATTTAAGGCCGGTGTTATTGAAGGTACTTGCTACGATGCACAGGGTATGGCTGCTGTTGCTGAGATCCCATCAAGAGAAGTTCTTCTTTCAAAGCTGTTGGGAAGCTTCAAGTCACCTATGGGTTCTTTCGCAAGAGTTATCAAGGCTATTGCAGAAAAGGATGGAGAAACTGCAGAGACTGCAGAAGCTTAATGTTTGCCTTTAAGGCATGTTAAATTAAAAATACTTAAATAAAAATTATGGAGGAAAATAAAAATGGCTAAGTTATCAATTGAAGAAATTATTGCTGCTGTTAAGGAACTTTCTGTTCTTGAGCTTAACGATTTAGTAAAGGCTGCTGAGGAAGAATTTGGCGTATCTGCTGCTGCAGGTATGGTAGTAGCTGCTGGCGGTGCTGCTGCAGGCGGTGCTGCTGAGGAAGAAAAGTCTGAATTTGACGTAGAGTTAACTGAGGTTGGCGCTGAGAAGATCAAGGTTATCAAGGCTGTAAGAGAAATCACTGGTCTTGGTCTTAAGGAAGCTAAGGAAGCTGTAGACGGTGCTCCTAAGGTTCTTAAGGAAGCTGTTTCTAAGGAAGACGCTGAGGCTATGAAGGCTAAGCTTGAAGAAGTTGGCGCTAAGGTAACTTTAAAGTAATTTATACCCCTATAAGGCTGCTGTGGTTTATCCATGGCAGTTTTTTTGTTGTGGATAAAGATCTGTTAAAAAGAAAAATTAAGTATAATTATATAAAACTATTGACATAAGTGCCCCTATACTGTATTATGAATAATAGACAGATGATACAGTAAAATAAGGACGGGAGGTGAGAAGGTATGGAGCTAAATTACGGTGACCACAGACCGATATATGAACAGATTAAGGAAAAAACAAAGGAATATATAATAAACGGTGCTATGAGCGAGCATGAAAAGCTGCCTTCTGTAAGAGAGGTGGCGGCACAGCTTGCTATAAATCCAAATACAATGCTCATGTACGGTAAAGAAGCAAGCAACCGAAAACAATAGATAGACCGCCAGCACTACACTATTCCGAACCAAAGACCAAAA
>CAJFNV010000042.1 GCA_904395805.1 Candidatus Gallispira edinburgensis
AAATGCTTGCATTTCTTGAATCGAAAGAATTATTCGACAGCCTGAAAGGCTGCTTTTGACATTTGCACCGGCAAGATTAGCCGGACGACCGTAGGTCGGCTTTCGCCAAAGGCGAAAGTGCTGAACAGTCAAAAGTTCTGAAGCGGTGTAAATTTCAATCAAATCCCTTAAATTAATAATTTTGGCATTGCTCGTCTGTACATACAAGGGGTTTTATACCCATTTGAAATTTCCCTTAAATAAACACATTTTTAAACTAAAAATATCACCCTGTCACTTAAATACTATAAAACCGAAAACAGAGGCTGCCCTGCAAAGCATATGCACACAAGCCCGAAATCCGTTGCAAATAAAATAATACCCGTTACAACAGACTATTTGTGTCCATACACCTAAACATGACAGCCCCTTACAAAAAATTACTTTCTTAAGCCTAAAGAAGCGATAAGCTCACGATATGCAACGATATCTCTTGACTTAATATAATTTAAAAGACCCTTTCTCTGACCAACCATCTTTAAAAGACCTCTTCTTGAGTGGTGATCCTTCTTGTGTTCCTTTAAATGTTCAGTTAAGTGATTGATTCTTTCAGTTAATAAAGCAACCTGAACCTCTGGTGAACCGGTATCTGCTTCATTTCTGCCATACTTTGCAATAATAGCTTTCTTATCCATTTTTAATTCCTCCATTATTTAATGATCTCCGTGTGTTAAGAGAAGGTCGGAGCTTCCAGACTCTGAACACAGGATAAACTTCAATTGTGCAGTACGCACATTTAATATAATAACACATAAGCTCTCTCATTGCAAGTATTTTTTCTATAATTTTACTAAATTTTTATCTTTTTTATCTTTATCTTTTCTTATACTCTATAAACCTGTCAAACTCCTCTGTATTACTGTTAATTACAAGCTCTTCAGGAAATTCCGCCATCTCCAGTACCCTCTCACATCTTTCAAAGTTTCCTATATAAGTATGATAATGTGCATCACTTCCGAGAATAACAGGCATCCCCTGCAATTTACATTCCTTTAACATATCAACAACAATTGCCTCTCCGCCGGCTCTTCCGTTCCCCGGATCAAAAGAAGAGTTGTTAATTTCAAGAAGCGTTTGCGTATCTCTTGCAGCAGTAACAACCTTTTTTACATTTATAGGATACCTGGGATCACCGGGATGTCCTATTATATTCACAAAAGGATTTTTCATAGCATTAATAAGTGCAGATGTATTTTCTTCCTCATTTCCCGGATCAATACAAGGCAAATGAAGGCTTGCTATTGCAATATCAAAGCTTTTCATTATCTTCGTTCTTATTGACTTGTCAAGTTTCCCTTCATAATCCATTATATTAAATTCAATACCCTTAAATATCCTTATCCCTTCAATATATTCAGGTATAACTTTAAGGTTAAGAAAATGCAAAGCTCCGCATGAGCCGGGCATTCCGGGAGCATGGTCCGTCATTCCCAGATATTCTATCCCAACAGAGGCAGCATAGTGCGCATTTTCGGTAATTGTGCTGTAAGCATGACCGCTTGCTATTGTATGAGTATGCATATCTATTTTGTATTTTGACATTTTATCACAGCCTTTCAACTAATTGCTAGTATACAAATCACAATAAATGTTTTATAATTAGATTAATAATTCTCAGTCAAAGGAGGTCAGTATATGAAAACATACAAGAATGAAACCATTGTGGCAAAGAAATTATCAAATGTCAAATGCAATTGCTGCGGAAAGGATATAGCAACAGACAAGTTCGGATACACCTCCGATTACCTGTCTGTTGAAAAAAGGTGGGGCTATGGCAGTACATTTGACAATGAAGTCCACAGCTTTGATATTTGTGAGGATTGTTACAAAAAAATTATAAAGGGATTCAAGATCCCCATAGACATTGATTAATCTTCGCTTCTGCAGCTCAGAGCAAAGAACTCAACTCTCAAAGCCCTGTTGTTTTTAAGTATTCTGCTGCATTCATTCACAGTAGAGCCTGTAGTAAAAATATCATCTATTATTAAAATATTTTTATTTTCAACAGACACATTATCTTTTATTGAAAAAGCACCCTTTATATTTTTCAGCCTTTCTTTTCTGTCAAGGCTGTTCTGGGGCTTGGTATTTACACAGCGGACAAGTAACTTCCTGTACTCAACACCTAAAGCTTTGGCAACAGCCTTTGCAAGTATTTCAGACTGATTGTAACCCCTGCCCCTGTATCTTTTAGGGTGCAGGGGTACAGCAGTAACATAGTCAAACTCTGTATTAATGTTATCTGCCGCATAATCAGCCATAATTTCACCTAAATACTTTCCATATCTGAACATACCCCTGTATTTAAACTCTCTTATTGCATTACGCACCGCTTCCTTATACTCAAACACAGAATATCCCTTGTCAAAATATACCTTTTCACTGTTGCATATCCTGCATTTGCCTCTGTGATAAATAATTCTTCCGCATATCTCACATTTTCTGTAATCTCTTATTTCAAAGTGATAACTGCAGTCATCACAGACCCATTTACTTTCCCCTGATTTCAGAATTTTATCGCAGCCAATGCAGTGATCGGGATATATTATAGTAAGAATATCATCAATTATCTGTTTCGGTATCTGTTTCAGCAGTTGTTTCAGTATCTCCATCAGTGTTTTCCCCTGAATTGTACTTTCTGAAAATTTCCATAAATTCCTCACCTGAAATATTTTCTCTTTCATAAAGGAACATTGCAATTTCTTCAAGAGCCTCTTTATTTTCACTAAGCATTTTTCTTGCCTCTTCATGGCAAGCCTTTATAACAGCCAGCACCTCTCCATCAAGCTCGGCAATTGTCTTTTCGCCTACAATTGCGACCTTATCTCCCGAAAGGTATTGATTCTGAACACTTTCAAGTGCCATCATATCAAATTTGTCACTCATACCATAAAGACTTATCATATTTCTTGCAAGCTTTGTAGCCATTTCAATATCGTTGCTTGCACCTGTTGTCACTGAGCCGAATTCAATTTCCTCGGCACTTCTTCCCGCAAGATAAACTGTTATTTTAGCAATTATTTCTTCCTTGCTCATAAGATAACGTTCTTCCTCAGGCATCTGCATTGTGTAGCCAAGTGAACCCATAGTTCTCGGTATGATCGTGATCTTCTGCACAGGCTGGGCATTTTTCTGCAATGCGGCAGCCAGAGCATGTCCCACTTCATGGAAAGCAACAATTTTCTTTTCCCTGTCGGACATTATCCTGTCCTTCTTTTCCTTACCTGCAATTACAACTTCAACAGACTCCATCAGGTCCTCCTGAAGTATTTCACTTCTTCCCAGTCTTACAGCACGCAAAGCCGCCTCATTTACAATATTTGCAAGGTCGGCACCGCTTGCGCCGCTTGTTGCAAGGGCTATCTTTTTAAGGTCAATATCGGGACCCTGCTTTACATTTTTGATGTGTACCTGCAATACGGCAATTCTTCCGTTCAAATCAGGATTTTCAACAATAATTCTCCTGTCAAATCTTCCCGGTCTTAAAAGAGCCTTATCAAGTACTTCAGGTCTGTTTGTTGCACCTAAAATAACAACACCCTTAGAGGAATCAAAACCGTCCATTTCCGAAAGGAGCTGATTAAGAGTCTGGTCATTTGTACCAAAGCGGTTATCTCTCTTCTGACCTACAGCATCAAGCTCATCAATAAACACTATACATGGGGCATTTTCCTGTGCGGTTTTAAAAAGCTCACGCACTCTGGAGGCACCCACACCAACAAACATTTCTTCAAAGTCAGAACCTGAAAGGCTCATAAAAGTAACATTTGCCTCACCTGCAACAGCTCTTGCAAGAAGGGTTTTACCAGTACCGGGAGGTCCTACAAGCAAGGCACCCTTAGGCTGTTTTGCGCCGATTTTTCTGTATTTTTCAGGATTGTGAAGGAAATCTATAATTTCATTTAAAGACTCCTTTGCCTCATCCTGTCCCGCAACATCGGCAAATGTAACACCTGTTCCTTTTTCAACATAAATTTTGGCATTTGATTTTCCCATTCCGCCTGTGCCCATTTTGCCCACAGCAAAACGCATGATCAATGTAAAGCCCAGATACATAATAAGCAGCGGCACAACCCAGCTTGTAAAGAACGAAATAATAGGTGAATTGTACTGAATAGGCGAATAAAAATCAACATCATGTTCTATCAACAGGGGAACAAGCTCATCATAGCTTACATTTCCTACATAGAATATATCATTTGGTACTGTTTTATACTTATCATCAAGCTTGTCATAATAAGGATAAACAACCAGTCTGTCTGATCTGAATTCAACTTTTTCAACTTTATCCTCTTCGACCCAGTTAAGGAATTCACTGTAGTTGATCTCGCTCTGAGTTCTAAGAGCCATTGACGTCATCAGCAGGTTAAACAGAAAAGTCAGTCCGAGAGAAATTATAAGTATTCTTAAAAACACCTTGGAATCGGAATTTCCCTTTCCCGTATTGCCATTTCTGTTATTATTTCCATTGTTATTATTGTTAAGGTTATTGTCTTCCATACTCTGCCCTCCGTTTTATATATTTATAGCAGCCTCTTGCTTATATATGATCAATGTGGCTGCCTTTAAAATCCATATTTAATTCTTTCTATATATCCCATTGTATAACAATAACCGTCAATTTACAACAACAAAAATCACTATTTTATAAATTTTTAAGATTTGTGCCGGTATAATAATGTGCAAGTATAGTTTTATAATCAGCTCCATTATTAGCCATAAAGCAGGCTCCGTACTGGCTCATTCCAACACCGTGTCCATATCCCTTTGTGCTGAATGTAATATTTTCTCCTTCATTAATCATATCAAAACATGTAGACCTTAGCCCCATGATCTGCCTTATCCTGTCACCGCTGTATACATTACCTCCTATATTAACGCTTTTAACATAACCTGCATTTGTTTTTTCCGTAACAGCAAAATCCGTGCTTCCAAATATGCCGGCAAACTGTTTTTTTGTCACAGTTACACTGTCGCTGTAGTAAGGCGAGAGCTCATCCCCCTCAGATTTAACACTTTTTAAGTATGGAAGATCCTGTGTCCACACATTCTGACACTCCTCCGTATAGCCGTTTGTTGTAGAGCAAAAAGCAGCCAGTATAGGCTCATTATTGTATTCAAGAATTTCTCCAGCAGTTTGATAAACATTATTTTTTATTTTTGCATAATACTCATCAAAATTATTTCCCCACATTTCTTTCATTTTATCTACGGAAACATAAGCCTGTGCAATATCTTCATATTTCATATTTGGATCTGACTGGAGCTGTCTTACAGCATATGTCCTTGCCGCAACAGCCTGTGCCTTTAATGCCTCGTGAGGAAAATTCACAGGCATTTCACCTGCCACCACCCCAACAACATAATCCTCAAGCTCCTTATCTATATTAACATTAATTTTCTCTGTATCTGTTTCTTCGATTATACTGCATACAGGCATAACCTGTCCTTCACTCACAGCAATAGGTATAAATACTGCTGTAATTAATATACTTGCAAAAATCAATTTTTTCAAATAATCACCTCTAATAATATAAATTCCAGTTTAACGCAGCAACAACCTGACAATCCACCACCTGTAGGGGCGAGCATTGCTCGCCCGCAATCAGCCTCCTTTGTAAAGGAGGGG
>CAJFNV010000043.1 GCA_904395805.1 Candidatus Gallispira edinburgensis
GTCAAAAGCGACACTTCGTGTCGGCAAATATTCTTTTGCTTCAAACTTGGCTCCCTT
This sequence comes from Candidatus Gallispira edinburgensis, assembly GCA_904395805.1. Lineage (GTDB taxonomy): Bacteria > Bacillota > Clostridia > Lachnospirales > CAG-274 > Gallispira > Gallispira edinburgensis. The sequence continues at coordinate 58 of CAJFNV010000043.1, forward strand.
GCCTAAAGGGAGCTGGCTGTTCAAATCAGTGGAGTTGATTTGAACAGCCTGAGGGATTTTTCTTTCCTAACTGCTTTCAACTTAGCAAATGCTTGCATTTGCGGAGCATTGATTTTTCTTAAGTTGACAGTATTGCTTGCCTAAAGGGAGCTGTCAGCCGAAGGCTGACTGAGGGATTCCTGTTCTAATACTGCCCGCCCCTGATTCAATTAATATCTCACTCTTCTTATTATTATTTATAAACAGGATACCCAACTTTCTTCTTGACCTTGTTAAGTGTCTTGTTTGCAATGTAGGAAGCCTTTTCAGCCCCCTCCTTCATTACCTTTTCAATGTAAGCTTTATCAGCTGAATACTCCTTAAATTTCTGCTGTATAGGTTCAAGTTCTGCCACAACGGCTTCTCCCACAGCAGCCTTAAATTCGCCATAGCCAAAGCCTTTAAATTCCGCAACAGCTTCGTCCCCTGACTTGCCTGTGACTGAACAATAAATATTAAGCAGATTGCTTACCCCCGGCTTATCTTCACCGTATCTTATTTCAGTATCTGAATCTGTAACAGCTCTCTTGATCTTGTTTTTAATTACATTAGGCTCATCAAGAATATATATTACATTGTTCATATTGTCGCTTTCAGACTTGCTCATCTTCTTTTCGGGATTCTGAAGTCCCATTATTCTTGCTCCCACCTTTGGAATATATGGTTCGGGAATTTTAAACACATCACCGTATACACTGTTAAATCTGCCGGCAATATCCCTGCATATTTCAAGGTGCTGCTTCTGATCGGCTCCTACAGGAACAAGGTCACTCTGATAAAGGAGAATATCCCCTGCCATAAGTACGGGATAAGTATAAAGTCCCGCATTTATGTTATCCGCATGCTTTGCAGACTTGTCCTTAAACTGTGTCATTCTGTTAAGTTCGCCCATATATGTGAAACAGTTTAATATCCATGCAATTTCAGCATGAGCCTTAACATCAGACTGGACATATATAATATGCTTTTCAGGGTCAAGACCTATTGAAAGGAATAAAGCGATCAGATCCTTTGTTCTCTGTCTTAACTGAGTCGGATCCTGTCTTACTGTGATAGCATGCATGTTAGCAACACCAAACAGACAGTTGTAATCCTCCTGCAGATCCTTCCAGTTCTTCAATGCACCAAGGTAGTTGCCAAGTGAAGGCACTCCCGACGGCTGCATTGCACTGTATATAACTTTCTTTTTTTCTTCTGCCATTTCATTTCACTCCATTTTCATATATTTTTTGTACAAAAAAATTCTGAAAAATTATTTATCAAATTTTATAATGTTGCTGCCATTACAGCCTTTATTGTATGCATTCTGTTTTCGGCCTCATCAAATACCACTGACTGAGAAGATTCAATGACTTCGTCAGTAACTTCCATTTCAGTGATTGAGAACTTTTCTCCCATTTCCTTGCCGATTTTAGTATTAAGGTCATGGAAAGCAGGCAGACAATGCATAAATATAGCCTTTTCATTTGCATTTTCCATAACTTTCTTATTTACCTGGTATGGTGAAAGTTCCTTTATTCTTTCAGTCCACACTTCATCAGGCTCACCCATAGATACCCACACGTCTGTATAAATTACATCTGCATTCTTGGTTCCTTCACTTACATCTTCCGTAAGTGTAACAGTTGAGCCATTTTCTGCTGCTATCTTCTTGCACTCTTCCACAAGTTTCTCATCAGGGAAATACTTCTTTGGAGCACATGCAGTAAAATTAATACCCATTTTAGCACAGCCCACCATAAGGGAATTTCCCATATTGAATCTTGCATCACCCATATATACAAAGTTTACCCCTTTAAGACGGCCAAGATGCTCTCTTATTGTCAGAAAATCTGCCAGTATCTGTGTAGGATGTGACTCATTTGTAAGACCGTTCCAAACAGGTACTCCCGCATACTTTGCAAGCTCCTCAACAATTTCCTGTCCAAAGCCTCTGTATTCAATGCCGTCATACATTCTGCCGAGAACTCTTGCAGTATCTGCAATGCTTTCCTTTTTACCTATCTGTGAGCCTGACGGGTCAAGGTAAGTTGAACCCATTCCAAGGTCAGATGCAGCAACCTCAAAAGCACATCTTGTTCTTGTACTTGTCTTTTCAAATATAAGGGCAATATTTTTGCCTTTTAATGTATCCACAGGAATACCTGCCTTTTTCTTTGCCTTTAAGTCAGCAGCCAGATCAAGTAAATATTCAATTTCTTCTGCTGAAAAATCCATTATTTTAAGGAAGTTTCTTCCTTTAAGATCAACGCTCATATATAAACCTCCAAATCATTCCTAAATCTTACCTATGATTATACAACATTTTTTTAGAATTGTACACAAAAAAATTTAATTTACTAAAATTTAAATTCAGGTGGTATAAATGTTACAGTCCAAGTCAATACTAGGCTTAGGAGGTGTGAGAATGGACAACAAGGACAATTACAACAAGAAAGGCTTTTATACTGCCCTGTATACAGTAGCAGCAGTATTTATAATATTAGCCTTTGGTATTTCCATTCTTAATAGCGGAAATACAGGTGACAGCAATAACGAAGTCAATCTGGAGGAAAATATATCCCCCGTTGACAAATCAAATGTAAAACCCCTTACTACTACAACAGAAACCACAACTGAAGCAAGGACTGAAGCTCCTACAGAAGCTATCACTCAGAGAGCGGCAGATGTTACTGCTGAAAGTTCAGCAGAAGAAAACGGTGAACTTACCCTTTTTGATGATACTCAGGAAATGGCATGGCCTGTATCCGGGCAGATAGTAATGGATTACAGCACTGATACGGGAATATATGACAGAACTCTTGAACAGTACAGAACAAATGACTCTGTCTGCATTGCTGCCGATGTTGGAACAGAAGTATGTGTGGCATCAGACGGTATAATTACAGGTATTACAAATGACAAAATTTCAGGTGTAACTGTAAGCGTAGATCACGGCAACGGCTGGACATCTACATACAGCCAGTTAGATGAAAATCTGGCTGTATCAGAGGGAGAAGCTGTCCACAAAGGTGATAAGATCGGTGTTGTTGCAAATCCTACAAAATACAGTGTAGCACTTGGTCCTCATCTTGAATTTTCCGTATTTAACGGAGATTCACCTACAGACCCTAAATTAGTTTTAGCACAGGCAGAATAAATTATAACTAAAAACTCCTTTTTGTTTTGACATTAAAAAATCAGCACAGTTTTGCGCTGATTTTTTTGTGTTTAATTATTTTCTTATAAAAATAGTAAATATAATATCGGCAGCAAATATAAACAGTAAAACATATGCTGTAATATTTACGGCAGACTTTTTCATTCTCCCCACAATTTTTTCTAAAACGGGCTGAAAAATATAAAGTACAATAACTCCTCCTATTCCAAATCTTATACTTGTGCTTAATGCAATTCTCCCCTGAAAATTTACGGCATAATTTTCATAAGTCTGCCATGGCCATCCGCCTGTAAAAAACTCCAGTATATAGCTTCCCGCAAGCTCCACAACAGTTGCAATGACCATACACAATATAAACACAACGGGAATATACTTAAGCCTTTTATATATTTCCTTTCCCCTGATCAGAGGATCAACGGTAAAAAGGAATAACAAGGCACCCACACCGTATATAGGGCAATAGGGTCCAAAGAGAACACCCCTGTTTGAAAATCCCCAGCCGTATATAAATGTTTCAAGTACGACCTCATATATCCAGCCCAATACAGAATAAAGGGTAAAATATATAATGTATTCTCCGAACTTAGTTTTAACTGATTTAAGCAAGTCTTCTTCCCATTAACACACCCATAATAGAAGCCATCATAAGTCCTCTTGTCCAGCCGCTTGAATCTCCGAGGCAGTAAAGCTCTCTTACATTTGTGTTAAAATCCTTATCCATTTTTACTCTGTTGCTGTAAAATTTGAGTTCGGGAGAATAGAGCAGTGTCTCAGTTGATGCAAAGCCGGGCACAACATGGTCAACTGCCTGTATAAAGTTAATAATATTTATCATAGCTCTGTATGGCATAGCAGCAGTAATATCTCCTGCTACAGCATCGGGAAGTGTCGGTTTCAGGTTGGACTGTGAAAGTTCCTTCTGCCATGTTCTCTTGCCGTCTAAAATATCCCCGAATCTCTGTACAAGTATATGCCCTGCACCCAGCATATTTGTAAGCTCCCCTACCTTCTGAGCATAGGCAATAGGCTGGTTAAAAGGCTCACTGAAATTATGTGAGCATAATATTGCAAGATTAGTGTTATCAGACTTTAAATCCTTGTAGGAATGTCCGTTTACAACAGCCAGATCATTGTCATAATTTTCCTGACTTACAAAACCGCCAGGGTTCTGACAGAATGTACGCACCTTATTCTTGAATGGCTTAGGATAACCTATAAGCTTAGACTCATAAAGCACGTCATTTACATTTTCCATTATTTCGTTTCTTACTTCTACCCTTACACCAATATCAACAGTTCCGGGCTGATGAGCTATATTATACTTTGAACATATTTTTTCAAGCCATTCAGCTCCTCTTCTGCCTGTTGCTATTACAGTATGCTCGGCTGTTATCTCTTTTTCCCCTTTTCCGTTTGATATAACTATACCTCTGCACAGATCACCGTCAAGTATTATATTTGTACACTCATATCCGAATATGATTTCCACACCGTTATTTAATAAATACTGCTCAATTTCATAATATATTTTCTGTGCCTTCTCTGTACCCAGATGACGTATAGGACAGTCAACAAGCTTTAAGCCAGCCTGTATAGCTCTTTTTCTTATATCTTTTACAGCTTCGCTGTTTCCGATGCCCTCTACATGCTCATCGGCACCAAATTCAAGATAAATCTTATCTGCATAGTTAATTGTTTCCTGAGCAAGCTCCTCGCCTATAAGGCTCGGCAGATCTCCCCCTACCTCATAGCTCAGTGAAAGCTTGCCGTCTGAAAAAGCTCCCGCACCTGAAAATCCCGTTGTTATATGACAATATGGCTTACAGTTTACGCAATGCCTTGTCTTGCTTTTGGGACAATATCTGTTCTCAATAGCAGAGCCCTTTTCAACTATTAAAATTTTCTTTTTACTTCCCTTTTTAAGCATTTCAAGTGCAGTAAATATTCCCGCCGGACCTGCACCCACAATTACAACATCCTTGTTCATAGTCTTAAAAACCTCCCTTTAGTCAAAACAGCAGAGCTGTTTTTTTGAAATAATAAAAAACTGCCCTGTTCAAGCTACACTTATTCCTCAAGGAATAAATATAGTCAACTGTAGGCAGTTGGTAGAAACGCTTACCCCATATGTAAGCCTATATATTTATCATAAGAATGCAGCTTTGATCTGCTTTATGGTCAATTTGCTGTTTTATCCACAGCCTTTAACATTATACCATACTTTCCCTTATTGTCAATAGTTTTTTTAGCAAATTCAGCTCATTCCTCCGTCAATGCTCACTATCTGCCCTGTAATGTAAGCACTGTCGTTTCCTGCGAGATAAAGGGCAAGCTTTGCCACTTCCTCGGCAGTACCGAATCTTCCAAGGGGTATTTCTTCTTTTAATGACATTCTCTCTGCAGGTGAAAGAAATGAATTCATTTTAGTATCAATAACACCGCAGGATATTGCGTTAACTCTTATATTGCTTGGTGCAAGCTCCTTTGCCATTGCCTTTGTAAAAGAATTTACAGCTCCCTTTGTAGCGGAATAAACAGCCTCGCAGGAAGCTCCAAGCTCACCCCACATTGAAGATATATTTATTATGTTTCCCCTGTGCATCCTTATCATATTCTGAATTACGGCATGAGTACAGTTAAGTACTGAATTAAAATTAGTATCTATTACCCTTTTCCACTCTTCGGGATGCATTGTATTAAAAAGCCCTATATATGATATGCCTGCATTATTCACAAGCACATCAATACATCCAAACTTGCTTTCTATCTGATTTACAGCATTCTTTGCCGTTCTGTATTCAGCAAGGTCACCCATTAAAGCAAGAACGTTCGGATTATAGACCTTAAGTTCCCTTTCCGTTTCCTCCAGCTCTCTTTTGGATGATTTACACATAATTGCCACATTATAGCCTTCAACAGCAAAAAGTGCAGCTATAGCCTTGCCTATTCCCCTGGACGAGCCTGTAACAAAGACTGTTTTGTTCCCTATCATAAAAATCCTCCTTTATTAAAATTTTATTACCATAAAATAATACCGTTGCAAAATAAATCCTATAGTGATATGATAGCTTATGACAAAAGAAAAAGCAAGGGGAAAATTAAATATGAGAAAAATGTTTAAAGACAAAGTATTTTTAAGAAACATAACAGCACTGGCACTACCCATAATGCTTAATGAACTTGTAAATTCACTTATTAACATTATGGATACCTTTATGACAGGCAAGCTGGGTGCAGAAAGCGTAACAGCAGTAGGCTTAAGCAATCAGATATTTTTTCTTTTTAATTTATGCTGTTTCGGCATATCAAGCGGAGCAACAATATTTATGGCTCAGTACTGGGGCAATAAGGATATTAAAGGTGTAAGACGTGTTTTAGGTATGGCTATGATTTTTGTGCAAAGCTGTGCCCTTATATTCTTTATAGGTGCAAGGCTTTTTCCGAGAGAGCTTTTAAGCATTTACTCACAGGATATAAACGTTATAGACTTAGGTGAAGATTATCTCACACTTATAGCCTACACTTACTTTTTAATGGCTTTTGTAAATGTGGTAAACGTCTCATTAAAGGCAATAGGCAAGGCAGCACAGCCAATGTTTACAACATTTATAGCTCTTGTAACTAATGTGATTATGAACTATATTTTTATATTTGAAATGGGACTTGGTGTAAAGGGCGCAGCTATGGGTACCATATGCGCAAGAAGCCTTGAGCTTATAGTTCAGCTAATACTTGTATTTGGCAGAAAGCTTCCTATAATAGGCAATATTAAAGATTATATATCACTTAATAAAGCTTTCATCAAAAAATATATAATAATTGCCCTTCCCGTATTCTTAAATGAATTTTTCTGGGCACTGGGAACAACAAGCTACAACATAGCTTACAAATACAGCGGTACCGTTGCTCAGGCAGCCGTTCAGGTCTCAAGTTCCGTTCAGAATTTATTTGCAGTTGCAGGTATGGGTGTAGGTGCAGCCTGCGGAATAATACTGAGCAATGCCCTTGGTGCCAATGACAGAGAAAAGGCCATAGACTATGCAAAAAAAGGACAAAGTCTTACAATTCTCTTTTCAATTGTATCAGGCATAGTCCTTGCAATATTTGCACCTTTAATAGTAAGCTTCTTTGACATTAACGAAGACGGAAAAAGATATGCCCTTTATATGGTATATATCGTTGCTGTAGGCATAGTATTTAAAAATATCAACTACACAAATATTGTAGGTATTTTAAGAAGCGGCGGAGATACCCTTGCAGGGCTTCTTCTGGATATGGGCGGAGTATGGCTTGTAGGTGTTCCTATGGCGTTTTTAGGCTCTATGGTCTTAGGCTTGCCAATATATATTACATTTACAATGGTTTACCTTGAAGAGGCATTTAAAATGATTTTTAGTGAAGCAAGAGTTCTTAAATTGAAATGGGCTAATACAATAATATAAAGGAGAGTGTTTTATGAACAATGATACAAAAAAAGGAGTATTCCTTGGAATACTCATAACCATCGCAGCTATACTTGTCATAAATACTGCCCAGATAGGCTACAGAGTTCTGATAAAAAAAGAAATCAATTACGAAACAAAGGAAAAGACAATATATAACCTTATGAAAGATAACTATGTTGAAGACCTTGACAATGAAGATATTTACGAAGGACTTTTCACAGGTATGGTTGCTCTTGCAACGGACAAATACTCACGCTACATATCAGCAGAGGATTTTGAATCATACCAGATAAGCACAAGCGGAAATTATGCAGGCATAGGAGCAAAGACATCAATAGACCCTGATGACTATTCTATTTACATTGTATCTACCTATGAAAATTCACCTGCGGAAAAAGCAGGTCTTAAATCAGGTGATAAAATAATCAAGGTTGACGGAACAGTTGTAAGCTATGACAACTACGATGATGCAATAGATCAGATAAGAGGTCCAGAAGGCACATCAATAGTTCTCACAGTAAAAAGAGGCGAGGAAACCTTTGATGCAACAGTAACAAGAGAGCATGTTGACGTTCCTACTGTAGGCGGAACTGTCCTTGATAACAATATCGGCTATATTAAAATCGAAGGGTTTGAATCAGTTACATACGACCAATATAAAGCAGTCTATGATGATCTGAGAAGCCAGGGAATAACAAGTCTTATAATCGACCTTAGAAATAACCCGGGCGGACTTCTGGATATTGTAACAAAAATTGCAGATGACATTATACCCGAAGGAACAATAACATACACCGAAGATAAAAACGGCAAGCGTGAATATATCAAATCCTCTGAGGGTGAACTTGATATTCCTCTTGCAGTCCTTGTTAATGAAAACAGCGCTTCTGCCTCTGAGCTTCTGACAGCTGCAGTAAAGGATACAGGCAAAGGAACTATCATAGGCAAAAACACATACGGCAAGGGTGTAGTACAGACAACATTTCCTCTTAATGACGGAAGTGCCGTAAAGCTTACAACATCAAAATACTATACACCTAAGGGCGTTTGTATAGACGGTGTAGGCGTAGCTCCCGATATTGAAGTTGATAATCCCGAGAACTATGAATATACCACTCTTTCAAGCAGCAAGGCAGAATGTGACCTTACCAATGATACACAGCTTATAAAAGCCGTTGAATATCTGACAAACAATAATTAATATAATAAAAAAGGCACCCTTTCGGGCACCGAACTGACTTTAGCCTTTGCAAAAGCAGCGCTGTTAACTTAAACTTTATCCACTAAAGATAACAATATTTTTGTATGGGCGAGCATCGCCAATGTCATTAACTTAAACAAATCTTCAAAACAACAATACTAAAAATCATATTAAGTTTTTGCAACTAATTATACCTACTTTATCTAAAGGGCTTCAACACTTTTGCCTTTGGCAAAAGCCAGTCCTTCGGGCTGTTCGACTTCTTTCGGTGTAAAAGTCGCATTGCTTTTCAAGTAACTAAGGCTCCCTTGCCTAAAGGGAGCTGTCAGCCGAAGGCTGACTGAGGGATTCCTGTTCAAATACTGCTTGCCATTAAATCGGAAGAATATCCGACAGGACACAGTCCTGCTTTTGACAGTTCAACACTTTCACCTTTAGAGAAAGCCGACCTATTGAAGCGGAAAGATTATCCGCCGACATCTTTGATGCCGCTTTTGACGTAGTCAAAAGTTCTTGAACTGTCGTCCGGCTAATCTTGCCGATGCAAATGTCAAAAGTTCTGAAACGGTGTAAATTTCTATCAACTCCATTAAGTTAATGACATTGGCTTTGTGCTTACCCGCAATTCATCAATACCACTGCTCTTCTCACAAAAACTTTTATTTTCACATTATAAACAAAAATACCGCCAACGCCCCTGCAACCATTATCAAACAACTGTCCGCCTTTACTTTTCCTTCATTGCCCTTAGCGTAACTTTCCCTATTAAATGCCTTATTAAAAACTTCAGGTTTAAAATAGCATAAACAGCATAACACCAAAACTACTGCATAAACAGCAAGATAAATTTTCAGCTTCCCGTAAAGTGCAGTAACAGCCAGATATACGGTAAGGACTGAAGCCAGCAAATCATCGTTATCATCATTTGCAGTATTTTCGCTAACCCCCTCACCTGCAGCCACAGAACCTCCTCCATTGCCATAATCGGTCATATAATTATCGAAATCACTCCTGAAATCAACATCAGAAGCAGACACATTCGTAAATACCCGGTATTCTCCCTCACTTTTAAGAATAAGAAAATCATATGCACTGCCCTTCTTTTTAACAAAATATGTATATTCATCACCATCAAGCTGTATACTATCCTCATTTATATAAACAATGTCACCGATATGATCTTTATTTGCTGTGTTTATCACTGTTAATTCAGTTTCATTTCCTTTTAACGCTTTATCAATTGCGAATGTATATCCGCTGTAAGCTGCATTTTTGCATTCTGAAAAAAACAGTGCATATATAAAAATTATAACTGCAAAAATAAGTAATATTCTGATCCCGCTTAATAATCTGCTTTTCATAACTATCAATACCCCCTCAATATAAAATCATTATCTGTAATTATACTATATCATAACTTTAAAATATATACAAATAAAATTTTATAGACATTGCAGTCAAAGATATTGCACAATGACACCGACAGAGCCTTTGCATTTCACATTAAAAAACGTGAGGAAGCAGCTCATTTCCTTGAAAAGAGCTGCTTCCTCATTTTTTACCCAAACATCATTTTATAGTATTTACAATTGATCTCATATTAAGATATCAGATATTTAAAAGGGCTATTATCAATAATAAGAATCTTCACTGTAATTATAGGTATCTTCATATGAACTATCATAGTCATCATAAGAATCTTCGTATGTATTCTCATCATATTCATCCGTATATCTTCTGTTTTCCATATCCTCCATATAGTTTCCGTAACTTACAACACTGTAGCCCTCAGGATATGTTGAAAATCTTTCATATGCCTCTTCGGATACCCTTAATGTAATACTTACATTCTCAACAGAGTTATAATCATATATAGTTCTATTCTTAATATCACTTAAAATACTTTTAAATTCATTAAAGTCATTAAGTTCTCTGTCATAATGATCTGTTCTGTCAATTTCCATCTCATTTACAGTATACTTTGAATAATCCCCTGTATAGTCATTTCTTAAATACCTGTTATCATTTATTTTTATATCAATCTCTATTTCATGATTTGAGGTATAGTTTGTTTCCAGAACAGCATTGTTTCCCTGGAGGGTACTATCCGGAACTATTTCAAGATTTTCCCATTCGCTGTAATAAATTTTAGCCAGATTATCAGGAAGCTGTACATCAGCCCTTGTCACAACAGGCTCCATAGTATTTTCATATTTGTTACCCATATACTGAAAACTGTTGACTTCACATACACATACAGCAGCTCCCACTCCCATAAGTATAAGCCCTGCCACAATACAAGTGCAAGCTATTGTATAAAACTTTTTCATTTCATCGCCCCCTTATTAAAGAATACAACTTTTACAAGCAATGCCACAATTGCGCAGCCTACAAGATTAAAGCCAAGTGCACCAAGTGTAAGTCCCACAGAAGGATAACCTGCAAATGACATGATCAAAAGACCGCCAAAGCCTATAATCGTAAAAATGAGCACAAACACACATGGTATAAGACACAGTATAACAAAAATCTTTAAAGCAAAAATAATGATACTCTTCATAATGTTTCCAAAGCTGAAATCATTGTTTTTTCTTATTATTTTTATATTTCTTTTTTCTGCATTATTTTTAACAGCATTTTCATTAACATTGTTATTTACAGTTGTCTGTTCGGTATTTACAGTATTATTAACATTTCTTTCTGTATTTCTGTTTTCACCCTTATGTATACTGTAATCAAGAAATCTTATGAAAATATAGATCATTGTAGGTATTGCAACTATAGTATACATAAATGAAACTATAGTTCTCAGGATATACCAGCCGCCAACTATATTACATAAGATCATAAGTATTCCCCTGCCTATTGAAAAGCATATTATAAGAGCAAAGAATAATATAACAGCCTTTATAAAAAGCATAAGCAGTGCTGAAAATTTTTGTCCCACAACATAATCGCCGATACTTCTTAATGCTCCCGTAACCTGATGAAACACATTGTTTACAAAAGAGTTTATCTCGCTTTCCGCTTCCTTGTTATAATCAGGATCCACATTGTATGCAGAAAGTATTTCTCTCACCAGATCTTCGGCATTTCCGAGAGTTTCAACAGCTTCCTTTTCACTCATTCCCTCGGCAAGCTTGTTGTCTATATGCTGAACATATTCATTTATTACGTCATCTCTTTCATCCTTTTTAAGAACGGATAGTCTGTTTTCCAGAAAATCAATAAATTCCTTTTTATTCATTATTGTCACTCTCCTTTATAAACCTGTCAACCTTTTCAAAAAATTCGATCCACTCAGCCTTAAGCTTGTTCATATATATTTTTCCTCCCTCAGTTAAATGATAATATTTTCTCGGAGGACCCTCAGTTGACTCTTTAAGATAGGTTTCAAAATAATGCTCGTTTGTCAGTCTTTTAAGGAGTGGGTATATAGTCCCTTCATTTACCTCAACCACCTTTGATACCTCAGCAACAAGCTCATATCCATACATATCTCTTTTTACAACCGAAAGAAGAACCACAAGCTCCAGAACGCCTTTTTTAAATTGTACATTCATACAATCCCTCCTTTCACTATCATTGTACACCAACTACTTTGTAATGTCAAGTACTAAAATTAAATTAGTATTAAACTTTATAAAATTATTGAATTTATCAAAACTTTTTAACTGCGTTAAAAAGTCGGCTCCGCCGCCCGAATTACTCTCTTTCGGTTCACAATCAGAACTTTTTAACTTCGTTATAAAGTCGGTTCTGCCTCCCGAATTACTCTCTTTCAGTTCACAAACAAAAAAGTGCCGTAAAATGACCATATTGTCATTTTACGGCACTACAAAAATATAATAATTTATTTAATAAGTCCTGCCATTTCAGGTAAGATCATACTTACAGCAGGTATATAAGTTACAAGTAAAAGTCCTATTAAAATAGAAACATAGAACATAAGCATATAAGGCATAACCTTTGCCAGAGTAGTCTTACCTACCTTAATAGCAACAAACAGAGTATTTCCTACAGGAGGAGTAATATTACCTATACATAAGTTATAAGTAAGAATTAAACCAAAATGTACAGGATTCATACCAAAGCTCTGAACTATAGGCAGGAACAATGGAGTGAATATTAATATTGCAGGTGTAACGTCCATAAATGTACCGGCAATAAGTAAAATAATATTCATTATCAAAAGTATAATATACTTGTTATCAGTAATGCCAAGAAGCAGTGTAGCTATAGCCTGAGGGATCTGTGTAAATGCCATAACCCAGCTAAGTATGTTAGATACACCTATAAGGAATACAATCATACCGCTCATTTTAGCACTTTCCACTATGATTTCCTTAAGTGACTTCCATGTTATATTTCTGTAAAGAAGACCAAGTATCAAAGCGTATACAACAGCAATAGCAGAACCTTCTGTAGCTGTAAACACACCGCCTATAATACCGCCGATAACAACAACAATAAGTGAAAGAGCAGGAATAGCTCTTAATGTAGCAATGCCTAAAGTTCTGAAACTGAACTTGCCCTTAATTCCTACGTAGCCCTTCTTCTTTGCAATAATAATTGCAACAACCATACAGCATATAGCCCATATGATACCGGGAATATATCCTGCAAGGAACAAAGCTGCTACAGAAGTACCGCCTGATACAAGTGAATAAGTAATAAGTGCATTAGACGGAGGAATAAGCAGACCTGAAGGAGCAGATGCACCGTTTGTTGCTGCACATACAGCAGGATCATAACCCTGTTCTTCCTCACCTTCAAGTACCATATTACCTACAGCAGCTGCTGCAGCAGAAGCTGAACCTGAAATAGCGCCGAATAAAGCATTGGCACCAACATTGGTTACAAGAAGAGAACCGGGGAGCTTACCCAGTATAGCATTAACAAAATCTACAAGCCTCTTTGCAATACCGCCCTGATTCATAAGATTTCCCGCAAGAATGAAAAACGGAATAGCAGTCAGACTGAACTTACTCATACCCACAAATGTTCTCTGGGAAGCTGTTATAACCGAATTATCAAGAGGAACAGTCTGTAATATAGCTGCCAGTGCAGATATACCAAGTGCATAGGAGATAGGTACACCCAACACAAGCAGAACCGCAAGTATAACAATAATGATTAATAATGATTGCAATGCCATAATTATACCTCCTTACCCTTTAATATATCCGCAATATTTAAAACTGCATAAATCATATTAAGCACACCGCATAAAGGCAGAACAATGTAAAATACGCCTACAGGTACACCCAATGAAGATGTAAGCTGTCCCATAGCAAGATTTGTTATCTGCACACCACCGTAAGTAAGAATGATTGCAGAGAATAAAAATGCAATGACCTCAGCAAAAATATTGAAAAACTTCTGAGCACCTGCTCCCATTTTTTCAACTACTACAGGTATGTTCATATGGCCTCTTTCCCCTGTTACAACAGAAGCGCCAAGGAGAGCCATCCATGCAAATAAGTAGGATACTAATTCCTCAGACCATGAAGAAGGATTTTTTAAGACGTATCTTGTAAATACCTGCCAGCAGGTCAAAACTACCATTGCAACAAAGCTTACTCCAGCCAGAAAATTCAAAATAGTGTTTAATAATTTTCTTATACCTTCCACAAAAATCCCTCCTATTCTGCATCTGCATATTTAGCATTATATTCCTGTATAGCATCATAAATAGGCTTGATATCAGGATTATTAGCAAGCACAGTTTCATGTAAAGGCTGACAAGCCTCAACAAAAGGTTCCTGATCCGGATAGAGGAAAGTAACTCCCATCTCATTCTCAGCTCTTTCCTTTGCCGCATCAACAGCTTTAGTCCATTCTTCTCTTTCAACAGTATTTATGATTTTGAAGCCTTCTTCAAATATTGCCCTTTCATCTTCCGGCAATTCGTTTAAGAATTCATAGTTTCCGATCAGAATATCAGGCACCATCTGATGCATATCGTATGAATAGTACTTACATATGTCACCATGACCATTATCTGTAAGCGCAAGTTCATTGTTTTCCGCACCGTCGATAATATTTGACTGTAATGCAGTATAAACATCACCAAAACCCATAGGATTGGCAGAACCGCCTAAAAGTCTCATCATTTCAACGTTTGTAGGTGACTGCTGAACTCTTATTTTAAGTCCCTTTAAATCAGCAGGGCTTTCAATAGGAGTATCAACAGTATAGAAGTTTCTTGTTCCCGCATCAAGCCATGTTACAGCTTCAAAACCTGCCTTTTCAGTTGACTTGAAAAGCTGATCAGTTATTGAAGTATCATCCATTACAGCATGATAAGCTTCGGCATTTACAAATAAGTATGGCAGATTGAAAATTTCATAATTCTTACTGAAAGTTTCAAGTATGGCATTACTTGCCACACAGAAGTCAATTGCACCTGTCTGTGTAAGCTGAACCATATCTGTCTGTGATCCTAAAAGTTCACTTGGATAAACTTCAACATCATATTTATCACCTAAATTTTCTTCAATGTACTCTTCAAAAGCAGTAAGTGCAATATGTGTAGGGTGTGTACTGGACTGATTATGTCCTATTCTTACAATTCTCTTATCAGTTCCGTCTCCGCTTCCTCCGCATCCCGCAAGTAATGAGGCTGCAATTACTGCTGTCAATACTGCTGCTATTACTTTTTTAAATCGTTTCATTTAATAACCTCCTCATACTTTATTTATTGTGCAAGGGGAGCCCTCCCCTTACACAAATTATTTACTTAAGGGCTGTTATTTGCTCATTTTTTCTACAGCTTCCCATAATCCGTTAATATATGTTGCTCCAAGAGCTCTGTCATAAAGTCCGTATCCGGGTCTGCCTGTTTCGCCCCATATCATTCTACCGTGGTCAGGTCTTATATATCCCTCAAATCCATTGTCATGAAGAGCCTTTACAATAGCAAACATATCAAGAGAGCCGCAGCTTGAAAGATGAGCCCTTTCCTCAAATCCCCTGTCATTGTCAAGAATAGCTACGTTTCTCAGATGAGCGAAATGAATTCTTCCCATTTTTGCATACTTTGCAGCCATTTTAACAACATCATTCTTTGCTGAACATCCCAGAGAACCTGTGCAAAGGGTAATACCGTTGTGCTTGTCATCTACAAGGCTTAAAAATCTGTCAAGGCTCTTTTCATCCACGATAATTCTCGGAAGTCCGAATATGCTCCAGCATGGGTCATCCTCGTGAATAGCCATATTTACGTCACATTCTGCTGCAACAGGAATAACTCTTTCAAGGAAATATTTTAAATTATCCCATAATGTTTCTTCATCCATTGCATTGTACTCTGCAACAACAGCCTTCAATTCTTCTCTTGTGTAGCTTGCATCCCATCCCGGAAGTGTAAGGTCGCTGTCACTTTCAAGAGGATTTACCTTATCCACCTGCTCCTGATAGTATACAAGTGATGTTGAACCGTCAGGCAGCACATGGTCAAGCTGTGTTCTTGTCCAGTCAAACACAGGCATAAAGTTATAACATACGCATTTGATACCTGCCTTTGCAACTCTTCTTATGTTTTCGCAGTAATTCTCAATATACCTGTCTCTTGTAGGCTTTCCAAGCTTAATATCCTCATGTACAGGAATACTTTCAATTACCTCAAAGGCAAGTCCTGCATCCTCTGTAAGCTTTTTAAGTCTTGCAATACTTTCATTGCTCCAGACCTCACCTACAGGAACATCGTATACAGCAGTTACAATTGCCTGCATACCGGGGATCTGTCTGATGTTTTCAAGAGTGACTTTGTCATCTTCTCCGTACCATCTGAATGATAATTTCATTTTCTTTTCCTCCTTTATTATTTATTTTTCGTTTTTAATTACTATAACATTATTATAGCTATAATTTAGATATTATAACATTGTTTTAATTGTTTTATACATTGCAAAACTTGTTATTTTGCTGTATAATATACTTAAACCTAAAAAAAAATTGTTATTATTGTACAACGTAATTCGAGGTGATTATTATGAACACTAAAAAATTCACAAAACTTCTATATCATTTATAAGAAGACAGTATATGACTTCCCCTGACTTTGAAGCCTTTTACTATAACGATATACGTATTGATACCATAGATCAGCACTATCACCCCCACTATGAATTTTACTTTTTTCTTGAAGGGAATGTGAAATATACAGTTGACGGCATAAGTTATGACCTTAAACCCGGTGATTTTCTTTTAATTCCCCCTAATAAAACACATGGACCAAATATTATGGACAATGAAATTCCTTATTGCCGTTTTGTTTTATGGCTGGATAATGATTTTTTCAATAAGCTTGCAAATATATCCGAAGACATAAAATTCGGAATGGAATATTCCTCAAAAAATAAAATATATAAATATCACCTTGAATATATACAATATAATGACCTGCTCGGAAATTTTCTTGATCTTTGGCATGAGTACAATGAAAACAGAGCATTCAAAAGCACAACAATAACCAATTTTATTGTTACCATAATACTTAAAATTAACCGTATAATATACGAAAGCGGTATTCAGCGTACTTCAGTACCTAAAAAAGAGCTTTATACCCTTATATTTGATTACATTAACAGTAACATTACTTCAGATCTTACTCTTGAAAATATTGCCTCGCACTTTTTTGTCAGCAAATATTATGTATCCCATATTTTTAAGGATAACCTGGGAATTTCCCTTCATCAGTATATAATTAAAAAAAGGCTCCATGCCTGCCGCAGTGCCATTGCCACAGGTGAGCCTATAACTATTGTTGCCGAAAAATTCGGTTTTGCTGATTATACAAGTTTTTTCAGAGCTTTTAAAAAGGAATATGGGCTGTCACCCAAAGATTATCAGAAAGAAAAAATGCTGAAATAGATTCAGGCTGCAAAAGTCCGAATAAATCGAACTTTTGCAGCCTGAATTTTGCTTTTAAATCAAATTTACATTAATTTGTTCATAACAAACCTTACAACACAATATATAACAAGGAGAGCACAAATCGAATAAAATATTATGCTTGCCGCCACATCATTAAAAGGTGCAATAATAAGTCCCGTGATTACTCCCGCCCACATATAAATGATAACAGCAATACTCATTGACCTTCTCTGAATATTTATGTTTCTCTCATCCTTCACTGCAATGCTGTATTTTTTAAGGAGCTTTTCATTTTTTAACAGCCTGTTGTTTTTCACTATACACATTAATCCAACAAAAATATATCCTCCCGCAATTCCGCCATATATGTAAGCTCCTTTTTCTGCCAGTTCACTTATAAATCCCACATCTAAGACCATAAGCACATAAAATAGCACACCTATCAGAACCATAAAACCAAGTACATAATTTCTGAATTTAAGCTGTTCCCTTATTTCTGCTCTTCCCGTAATACATTCTTTGATCTTCATAACTTATCCTCCTCATAAATAAAAACTTCTTCAATACTCTTGCCGAAATACCTTGCAATTTTAAACGCAAGCTCCAGTGAAGCAGTATATCTTTCCTTTTCAAGGGATATAACAGTCTGCCTTGTTACTCCCAGTTCATTGGCGAGCATTTCCTGAGAGATCCCTCTCTCCTTTCTCAGTTCCTGTATTCTTGTTTTCATAATTCACCTCCCATTTTTGTAAAGCTCACTTTACATTTTTAATATAACATATATTTATATATATGTCAAGCTTACTTTACATTTTTAACACTGGAATTTTTTTTGAAAATATGATAAAATTTTTTGAACCTTTCTTCCCCTGCCTGCCTCTTATAAGTAGATGCATCTAAGGAGGGACAATATGGAAGACTATGAAATAATAGAAAAATTAAAACTTGGTGATACAAGTTCCATAGATGAGCTGTACAACAAATACAGCGCAAAAGCCTTAAGAACAGCCTACCTTATAACCTCCAACAGCTACACTGCCGAGGATGTTGTTCAGGAAGCTTTTGTGCAGTGTATACGATCCATAAAAACACTCAGAAATCCGGATTCTTTTAAACCATGGTTTTACAAGATTCTGACCCGTATAGCATGGAAGCACACAAAAGCTGATACATATTGCATATTGACTGATGAAATAACAGATAACATAAAGACATCAGCCTGTGATGAATATTTCAAAGACGAAAAATACGACCGGCTATACGAAGAGATCAATAAGCTTAACTATAAGCTTAAAACCACAGTAATATTATTTTATTTCAACGAAATGTCAATTAAGGAAATCGCAAAAACAATGGGCTGTCTGGAGGGTACAGTCAAATCAAGGCTTTTTACGGCAAAAAGCAAATTAAGGAAATCAATTGATAAGGAGGACTCAATATGAATAATAGCTTAGATAAGGAAATCAAAAAAACACTCAACAAAAAAGCCGATAGCATAAAAGCTTCTGAAACCCTCCTTACTTCAATTAAATCTCAGTTGGAAGAAAGGGAGAATAAAAATATGAAAAGATTTAGCTTTACACCAAGAACAATAGTTATTGCTTCACTTTTAACAGTTGCCCTTGCAACAGGGGTTATTGCCTCAGGCGGTGTTGCTTCAATAGTAGGACACTCTGACACAAGAGATGCAATAAATCATTTTCCTACAGCAGAAGAAGTCCAGGAAGTTGTAAACTATACACCTAAATATGTTGAAAATTTAGGCGGATATGAATTTGATAATGCGCAGCCTTCAGATTCCAGTGATTTAGACGAGGCTGGAAATACGATCAGTTCATATAAGGATATTTCATTTTATTACAAAACAGATAAAGGTATTCTTGCCCTTGACACAACACCTGCTGTAAGAGAAGGTGACAAAACAGGAGAAACAATAGACTATAATGGAATTACCCTTTATTATTCAAGCTATACATATAAATCCGTTCCTCCTGAATATGAGAAAACAGAAGAGGATAAAAAGCTTGAAACTTCAGGAGAATTGATGATCGGTTACGGCTCAGATAAGGTTGAAGAACAGAAAACTCAGAACATTATCTGGGTTGAAGATAACATAACATATAACCTTATGGATATGGGCGTTGAGATCGACAAGTCTGATTTTATTTCAATGGCTGAACAGGTTATTGACGCCAAGTAATTTCTCCACAAAAGCACTTTACCCTGTGATACTCTTATTAGAATATCACAGGGTATTTTATATGTATATTAAACTATAAATACACTATACCTGCTTCTTGCTGTTTTTATAAACATATTGACTTAAATTTCTAAGCAAAAAACCTGTTCTTTTCTCATTTCTCATTAAACTGTAATATTCCCTTACAATCTGTTGACCGCAAATTTTTGTATCCCGTTCCTTCACCTTTTCATACCCATTTTCACACAAATCAGGTAAGTCCCCGTTTAAAATACCTCTGATTTTATTTTTAAAGCCTTCAATATTCTTTCCCTTATATACATCCCTGTCTTTTTCAAGCCATTTTTCATATATGGGAATATCTCTTACAAGAACGGGTATTTTCATTGAAAGAGCCTCAAGCATTACAATACCCTCTGTTTCTTCATGTGTAAGGAAAAGAAACATATCACTTCCCCTGTAAGCATCCCTTAATTCTTCCTTTGATACATATCCCGGAAAACAGAGATTGGGAAGCTCCACATCAAGTGCCCTTCTCACTTCCTTAGGCAAAAGCTTTTTATCTGTATATCCGAACCATATAAACTTATACTCGGGCATTTCCTTTGCCAGCTCAATAAAATCCAGAATACCTTTTCTCTTTATAAACAGTCCGACTGACATTATTATTTTATCATTTTCACCAAATCCGTATTTTTCTCTGAATCTTCTGCCGTCACCGTTTTCCTTATTGTAATATTCCGTATCAATACCGTTAGATATACTTATTACAGGCTTTTTTATTCCATACCCTTTTAAAATTTCTCTTGAATATTCAGTCGGAGTAATTATTATATCCCCGCTGCTGTAACAAAGTTTGATCCATATTTTAAACAGCGGTGCAATTATGTTTGCCCCTTTAAATGAATTTTTAAAATCCTCCATTGTGGAATGCCCGTGATATACAACCTTCTTCCCTCTTAATTTTGCCCATAAACTCACCAAAAGAGAATCGGGAAAAACCGTATTCAAATGCACAATATCGTATTTCTCCCTCAAATCAGTTGTAAATGGTATATTGCTTTTTTCAAGGAAATCGATCTGCTGTTTTATTGCCTTGCCAACACCGCTTTTATTCACTGTTTTTAAATTTCCCGTATATATAAGTACTTTCATGATCTCACCTGCTTTCAGCTAAATATTCCTATCAATATATCAGCAGCATATTTAAGTCCTGCACTGTACAAAAATATTGCAAAAGGTTTCCCTGCCAGTATAATAATAATAAATTTTACAAAAGACATTTTTGTAAGTCCTGCAATAAAGCAGAGTATGTCATCGGGAGCAAAGGGAAAGAAAATAGCCGCCGCAAAAAACATGTCAAAGTTTTTCTTTTCAAGCCATTCCGAGTACTTTTCATATTTTTTTATACTTATTAAATTTTTTACAAAGACTACACCGTACCTTCTTGAGATCACAAAAGCCATAACAGAGCCTAAACATATACCTATATAGTTATAAACAAAGCCCATAAGCGGGCCAAACACAAGCACTCCACCAAGACAGCCTATGGACCCCGGCAATATAGGAAATACAACCTGTATTGCCTGTATTCCGATAAATACAACAGGAGCCATTAGTCCCAGTTTTGACAAAAAATCATCAAGAGCACTTTGAGATATAAATATATTGCTTTTTATGCCATATATTATAAATATTCCTGTTAATATAAGCCCCGCAATGGTACAGCAGTTCAGTAATATTCCTGTATTTTTTATATTTATTATTTTGTTCATATCTTTACTCCCCCTTTTAATTCTACATTTAATATATCACATTAATGTAAACTTAATATTCAGCACAAGTTAAATTTTTTATACTTATATTATAAAATCAATTTATAAACCCTACTTTATAAAAATATAAACAAAATATAAACAAAAAAGTGCTTTGTAAGACAAAGTCCCGCAAAAGCACTTAAAATTCAATTCTAGGCCCTGAATCTGTAGCCTGCACCCCACACAGTTTCAATATATCTTGGATTTCCCGAATCCTCTTCAATTTTTTCTCTTATTCTGTTAATATGTACCGCAACCGTTGCAGTATCACTCAGTGCATCCATACCCCATATTTTTTCATAAAGTTCCTCTTTACTGAAAACCATATCGGCATTTGTAACAAGAAAAAGCAAAAGCTCATACTCTTTATTTTTTAAAAATATTTCTTCACCTTTCACAAAAACTCTGTGAGATTTTGTATTGATCCTAAGGGTCCCTATGTTTATTTCCCCCCTGGGTTTCTCTTCACTTCCCTTAATTCTTCTGTAGGCGGCAATATTTGCCTGTACTCTTGCAGCAAGTTCACCCGGGGAAAAAGGCTTTACAATATAATCATCTGCCCCTAGTCCAAGTCCGCGGATCTTATCAATATCCTCTTTTTTTACAGTTACCATAAGTATCGGTATATCAAGCTTTTCTCTCAACTTCCTGCATATTGTAAATCCGTCCATATCAGGCAGCATAATATCAAGGAGAATAAGACTGTATTCTCCCGTAAGCCCTCTGTTAAGACCTTTAACGCCATTACATTCAATATCCGCCTCCATACCGTTTATTTCAATATAATCCCTTTCAATTTCGGCAATTGCCCTGTCATCCTCTATGATCAGAATTTTATCCATTTTCATCCCCCTTGTCTTTAGGAAATACCATTGTTATCCCAAGTCCCTTAGGATATATATTTTCAGCATAAATACTTCCGCCAAGTCTTTCCAGAATTTTAGCTGTTATTGCAAGTCCAAGTCCGCTGCCTTTATTGGGATTATTCCTTGAAGGGTCACTCCTGTAAAACACATTAAACAGCTTGTCCACAGCCTCTTTGGGAACTCCCGGACCATCATCTTCTATTATGATTTTTAAATTATCATCTGAATTTATATATCTTATTTTTACGTTAACTAATTCACTGTCCTTGTATTTTAAACTGTTCTCAAGTATATTTGTAACAGCATTTCTAAACTGAACTGTATCTGCGTAAATTTCAAGACTTTCATCGGTATTTTCGATACTTATATTCATATTCTTTTTTTCATATTCATTTTCGCTGATTAGTTTTCTTATTTCACTGTCTGCATCAATTTTTTCAATATAAAAAGGATAATCTCCCAGATCCAGTTTTGAAAACAAAAACAGTTTATCAACCATTTTATCTATATCATTTGCTTTTTCCCTTATAGTTCTCATATATTTAAGTCTTAGTTCGGGAGTTGAAGCCACTCCGTCAAGTATGCCCTCTATATATGCTTTAATCGATGTAAGAGGTGTTCTTATATCATGAGAGATCCCTGCTATAAGCTCCTTTCTGTTTTCTTCCTGATGTCTTGTGCCTTCAACAGATGCCTTAAGCCTCACAGCCATATCATTAAAAGCCTCACACACAGGATAAAATTCATCCTTCTCTTTATAATCTATACGGTAATCAAGATTTCCGTTTTTTATCTCATTGACACCATCAACCAGTATGTAAAGAGGTGTTTCCACTTTTTTAAATACAAACTTTGTCAGAAAGCGATTTGTTATAATTACAGCTATTATCACAAACACAAAAAGCAAGGCAACTATACCTTTTATCAAATACTCACTGCTTTCACTGTTACCGTTTTTCATACTGCTGTAAATACATATCAGATAATCGTTATTTCCCGCAGTTATATTTTCAGAATATACAAAGTTACCGTCAATAAATATAATGCCTTCTCTGCCTGCAGCCCTGACGGCTTTCAGAAAATCATAATCATGACTTTCATGTCCCGATGAATATATGATTTCATCACCCCTGTAAATTTCAAGTCTTGCATTATTGTCATTTAAATATTTTTCTGCCCTTTTATATACATCTGCCTTAATACTTTCGTCATTTGTTCTTATTATTTCCTCGGCATAGCTGACAACATTGTCCTGTATATATAACAGCCTTTTATTGTCAAGTATTTCTCGGGCAAACTGTCGGTAAAACAAATTTCTGAATATTACAGCTACACATAATACCACAAATATGCTTACAATTGCAGGGATTATTATCATAAGTATATTTGACACAAAAAGTCTTTTTTTAATTGTCATTTGATCAGCCCTTTTCATTTGTTAAATTCATTATTGCAACCTGTCATAATTATAATTTATATGATTTAATATACATTAAAATAATTATAAACTTTTATTAAACTTTAATATTGCAAATTTTTCATTAAAGGAGTATACTGTTTTTAAATACTTCAATGAGGTGATACCTATGACAATAAACGATGCACTTGACAAACTCCTTGACATGGCTTTAAAAGATAAAGATTTAAAATCAAAACTCCTTGCCACAGAAAACTCAAAAGAGCCAATGGAAGAATTCTGCCGTATTGCAACAGAATACGGCTGCCCTATAGAAATGGGCGACCTTCTGGCACTTAATGAAACTCTGTGGAGTAATCTTTTAAAGAGCACAAACGGAGGTGCCACATTTCCAATTGACGACTGGGCAGATGCATATGAACAGTTCATGTGCTCACTCAGATTTTAAAAATCAATTTAGTGTGATTGACATGAAAATGCCTGTTTAGCATAATAACAGCTCATAACAACATCTTTAACTTTTTCATCTAACTAAGCCTCCCTCGCCTAAAGCAATACTGTCAACTTAATCTTTTTCAGGAAGCTTTCCACAATGAACAGGTAATATAAGGCTCCTTTGTAAAGGAGCTGTCAAGCCCTTCGGGCTTGACTGAGGATTTTCTTTCCTGACTGTTTCAACTTAGCAAATGCTTGCATTTGCGTAGCATTGATTTTTCTTAAATTGACAGTATTGTTTGCCTAAAGGGAGGTGTCAAACCTTTTAGGTTTGACGGAGGGATTCCACTCCTCACTGGTTATGGTGTGTTTTCAAACTTATTTAATTCATCTCACTCAAACTTCCCCATGATCTCCCTGCATCTGTCATAAACCTCATATTCATCAACAGTATTAAACCTGCTCTTTTCATACAGAATCTTGCCCCTCACCATAGTAAGAGCAACATTCTCCTTACTTCCGCTGTAAACAATATTTTTTACAATATTATTTTCAGGCTGCATATTTGGCTTTTTAAGGTCGATCAATATAATATCCGCATTCTTTCCCGCTCTCAGGCAATCACTGTCAATACCCATAGCCACTGCACCGTTACAGCATGCCATTTCAATAACCTTTTCTGCAGGAACAGCCCCGGCATTTCCCGTTGCAACCTTCTGGAGTACGGTCACAAGGTACATTTCCCTGAACATATCAAGAGCATTGTTGCTTGCAGGTCCGTCTGTACCTATTGCAACTTTTACGCCTTCTTTCAAAAGTCTGTCAACAGGGGCAATACCGCTTGCAAGCTTGCAGTTTGACCCGGGATTTGTTACAGCATATATATTTTTTTCTTTTATTATTTCAATATCTCTGTCACTTAAATAATTGCAGTGGAAAAGACTTCCTCCGTAGTCAAGAAGTCCCAAATCATTAAAAAGTTCCACAGGAGTTTTTCCATGTCTTTCAACACATTCATCCACTTCCTTCTTTGTTTCGGCACAATGGGCAGAAACAGGAGCTTTATACTTATGAGAAATCCCGGCGATTTTTTCAAGTATCTTAATATCCGTAGTATATTCCGCATGAAAACCAAGCTGATGAGATATTCCCTCACCATAATCATTAAAATATAAATGATCCTTTTCAAGTTCATCGGGACTTGAAACAAAATTATTTACAGCACCGCATAATACAGAAGTAAATCCCGTTTCCTTCGCAGCCTCAGCAATAGCATGAGGCAGAAAATACATATCAAAGGCAGCGGTTATACCGCTTGTAAGATACTCCATTACAGCAAGCTTTGAAAACCACAGGGCATCATCATTTTCAAGCTTTGCCTCCATAGGAAAAACAGCCTCATTAAGCCACCTGTCAAGAGGCAGATCCTCAGCATAGGAACGTAAAAAAGTCATAGGCGAATGAGCATGGGCATTTTTAAACCCGGGCATTATAACATTACCCTTACAGTCAATTTCTCTTTCAAAAATGCCTTCCTTTTCTTTTCCTATATATGCAATTTTATCTCCATCGGTCCACAACTCACAGCCTTCTGTAATATCAAAGTTTCCGTCAAGAGTAAGTATTTTGCAGTTATAAAATCTTATCATATTTACACCGCCTTTACAACTTCCTTTATAAGCTCCTTAAACACAGGTGCAACTCTGTCTGCTGTTTCCTGAACTTCACTGTGGCTCAAAGGCTTATCAGTAACTCCGCATGCCATATTTGATATGCATGATATTCCGCAAACCTTAAACCCACAGTGATTAGCCACAATAGCCTCACAGCATGTACTCATTCCCACAGCATCTGCACCCATTGTTCTTAACATTCTTATTTCCGCAGGTGTTTCGTAGCTTGGTCCTGTAAGCTGGACATATACACCTTCTCTTATATCTATATTTTTCTTATTAGCAGTTTCTCTTACAATTCTGCACATATCACAGTTGTATACATTTGACATATCAGGAAATCTTGTTCCCAGCTCATCTATATTTTTTCCGATTAATGGATTTGGCACAAAGCATGATATCTGGTCTGTAATAAGCATAAAATCTCCACAGTTAAAATCTCCGTTTATGCCTCCTGCCGCATTTGTAAGTATAAGCTTTTCGGCACCAATAAGCCTCATAAGCCTTACGGGCAGTGTAACCTTTTCCATAGAATAACCCTCATAATAATGTACTCTTCCCTGCATAATCACAACAGCCTTATCACCTATATAACCAAACACAAACCTGCCCTTGTGCCCCTGAACCGTAGATACAGGAAAACCCGGTATTTCACTGTAATTAACAACAGCCTTAACATCAATTTCATCAGCCAAAGCACCAAGCCCAGAGCCTAATATAATTGCAGTTTCAGGCACAAAATCAGTTTTTTCTCTTATTCCCTGAAGCATTTTTTCATAATCGCTGTATTCCATATTTTTACCTCCCCTGTCAGCTTAAAAACATATCATCAATATATTTCTTTCCCGTTTTTGTTTTGAATATTTTATTCTTTATATTCATTACAGCATCACGGCTTTCATTGTCCTCATAAATATTTACAATAAAATCCGCCTCAACAAGTATCTGATGATCCATACCATTAATATTTCCGTATGTATGATGATGTCCCACAAGATATGATACCCTTTCAATAACATCATCCTCAACACCAAGTCTTTTAAGGAGCTTTTCAGCTTCTCCAGGTCCTTCGATTTCCTGATACTTTCCGGAAGAACTGTTGTATTTCTCCTCACTTAACTTAATTCCTATGTCATGTACGACTGCGGCAGTTTCAAGTATATTCTGAGTTCTGCTGTCAAGTTCTTCCTCCATGCCTATATTTTTTGCAAAGGCATATACTTTCATAAAATGATTTATTCTTCTCGGGTCTCCTTTATAATAGTCTATCATAGCACTTATTATTTTCTCAGTCATATACTCCTCCCTGATATATAAAGGACAGACCTGTTCGGAGCTGTCCTCTTTATACGATAAAATAATATTTATACTTACAGTCCTGCAACACTCATATCCTTCACAACAACTGAAGGTGAACCAATTGCAGAGCTGTTAAACTTCAGATCACAGCCAATAATTTCAATATTCTTCAGCACATCATAAAAATTACTTGCTATGGTTATCTGATTTACAGGTGAAGTTATTTTACCATTCTCTATTTTAAATCCTTCTGCTGCAACAGAAAAGTCACCTGATATTGAATTTGTTCCCGAATGAAGTCCCGCAACATCGGTTATAAGAATTCCTTCTCCAACGGACTCTGCCATTTCTTCCGGAGTCATACTTCCCTTTTCAATATAAAAATTAGTTGTGGAAGTATTTACACTGCTCTTAAAACCTGCCTTAAAACCGTTTCCCGTAGATTTTGTACCATCCTTTGCAGCAGATTTTAGATTGTATAAATATGTTTTTAAAACACCATTTTCAATTATATTTTTGCTGTATGTTGCAACACCCTCACTGTCAAAAGCAGTTGTAGCATACCCCTTTTCAAGAAGAGGATTGTCAACTACGGTAATATTGTCTGAAGCAATTTTTTCTCCTGTCCTGTCCTTTAAAAGTGAAAAACCTTTCTGAACATTATCAGCATAGAAATTACCACTGAAACATTCCAGAATATCCGCAAAAGTTTCATTCTTTATTATTACTTTCTTTTTTCCGCTTTCAACGGAACTGCCGCCAAGAGAAGATATGACCTTTTCGGCAGCACTTTCCGCTATCATTGCAGGATTAAATTCATCAATATCGCTGCCTATCCAAAGTTCACCTTTTTCCTTTGTTTCTCCCTTATCCTCTGCCATAGCTTCAACATAAGCCATTAAGTAGTTGCTCTTTTCCTTAAGTTCAAGACCCTTTGTATTTGAAATATATACTGTGCTGACACCTGATGCAACAACGGAACTGTTTACTGTTATCCTGCTGTCATATTTCTGTGCAGCCTTCTCCATTTCAAAGGCAGCATTTATTTTTTCATCATCAGTCATATCTGCAAGCTTTTCATTGTAGACATTTACATCTGTATACTTCTTGCTGCCTTCAAATATGAACTCCTTATCCTCACCTGTAAGTATTCTGCTGTTTTCTATAGCATTTTCAACTACACTTTCAATGTCTGGATCTTCTACATTTTCGCTGAAATAGTATCCCATTTTGTCATCATAAAGTCCTCTGAAACAAAATCCACCGCTCTGGCTGTTCTGATATTTTTCTATATTTCCCTTGTATACACTTACTTTAAAGGATGAGTTGTCACTGCAGTAAATTTCGCATTCCTTAAAGCCCTTTTCTCTTGCCTTTTCAAACAAAGAATTTTTTAACTCATTTATATTCATTATCCTCTGCCTCCTACAGTTATGTTCTGAACTCTCAGCATAGGCTGACCCACACACACAGGCACACTGCCGCTTGATGCACCACACATTCCCTCAGCCAGAGCCAGATTATCTGATATTCTGTCAATATTCAAAAGGACTTCCGCACCCTTTCCTATAAGGGTAGCACCTCTTACAGGCTCACATATTTTACCGTTTCTTATAATGTAAGCTTCACTTACGGCAAAGTTAAAGTCCCCGCTTGCAGGATTTACGGAGCCTCCGCCCATATACTTTGCATACAGACCGTATTCAGTATCTTTTATTATATCTTCCTTCTTATCTGTACCTGCTGCAATATAGGTATTTGTCATTCTTGACACAGGCACAAATTTATAACTTTCACGTCTTGATGAACCTGTAGGCTTCATGCCTATGAGAGAACCGTTGTATCTGTCTGTCATATATGTTTTTAATATACCATTTTCAATAAGGATATTTTTCTGTCCCTTTACGCCCTCATCGTCAATATTTATACTTCCCCAGCTTCCGGGTATTGTTCCGTCATCAATTGCCGTAAGCTTTTCGGAAGCTATTTTCTGTCCTATCTTATCTGTAAATACAGATGCCTTTTTGCTTATAGCCGCTGCCTCAAGTCCGTGACCGCATGCCTCGTGGAAGATAACTCCGCCAAAGCCGTTATCCATAATTACAGGCATTTTACCGCTGGGGCAGTTTTCAGCCTTAAGCATTGTAACCGCTGAACGTGCAGCCTCCTTAGCTATATCTTCAATATTTATGCTTTTGCAGAATTCAAAGCCCTTTAAAGCTCCGGGGCCGAAATATCCGGTCTGTTTTTCCGTACCGTCCGATGCAACGGCAGAAACAGATATTCTTGTTCTTACCCTTTCATCCTCAGCCCACAGTCCTTCCGTATTTGCAATTATAACATTCTGCACAGAATCCAGATATCCCATATTAGTCTGTGTAATGAGAGCATCATAGCTGTAGGCAGCATCACTTCCTGCTCTGAGCATATTTACAATATCACTTTTTGCAACACTTTCAGGCATAATTTCAGGTACATAAAGCTTTTCAGCATCTATGTCACTGAACACAATATTTTTGATACTGTTTTCGCCCTTTATAGCTTTGGCACCTTCACCTGCAAGCTTTACAAGATTATCCCTGTCAAGCTTATTTGTATATACATACACAACCTTATCTTTATTTATAATTCTTATACCGCAGCCGTAATCAGTACCGGAATTTGCTCTTTCCACTTTACCGTTTACAACACCTATTGAATTCTTCACATTGTTCTCCACAAATAACTCGGCAAACTCCGCTCCTTCTGAAACAGCACTTAAAAGAACGGCTTCAGCAACAGATTTATTTATCATATAAACACTCCTTTCAGTTGTCTATGACTAATTTTAGCACTATTTTAAATTTTTTACAATACTTATAAATATATTTACCCATAATTGTAAATATATTTTATAAAAAATATTACTAAAAACACTTGAATTTTTAGTTGATTTGTTATAATATAAGGGTAGGTAAAATAGTTTACCAATATATAAGGAGGTGCTATATCATGGCATATACTATTAATGATGATTGCATCAGCTGTGGTGCATGTGCAGCTGAATGTCCTGTAAGTGCTATTAGCGAAGGCGACGGTAAGTATGTAATCGATGCTGATACTTGCATTGACTGCGGTTCTTGCGCAAGCGTTTGTCCTGTTGGTGCTCCTCAGGCATAATTGTAATACATATATTACAATTATAATCAATTGTTTGGACTCAACAAAAGCTCGGTATTTTCCGAGCTTTTTTTCTTTAACCATATACTTTCTCTTTTAATTTATTATAAAGTTCATCTGTTATATACATTCCCTCATCTATTTTCATATCCCATACAACTGTTTCGGGAATATTGAGCACCTCTTCTCTGCCATCATCTGCAACAAACACAATTTTATCACATATAACCTCATTATCAGGTACACCCTCACAGCCAAAATCAGGTTCATCTATTCTTTTAATGTATATCATATACCCACTCCTTTTTCAGCAATTCAGCTTGCTCATAAAATCCTTGTCATATATAACAGCATTTATCTGTGCTCCTATAAGAATAAGGCTTGAAAGCAGAAAAAGCCATATACCAAACACAAATATAGCAGCAATACTTCCGTAAATAACGGAATATCTTGAAAAATTATTTATATAGATATTAAAACCCTTTGAAACAATGTACCAGCTTACTATTGTAAACAGTATTCCCGGCAAAAGCTGTTTGATCTTTAATTTAATGCTTATTGAAAATTTGTACAGTAAAACCAGAAAAAGCACCATAATACAAACTGTAAGCAAATGCATTGCCGTACTTGTTATGACAGAAGGAATATCTTTAATTATACCTC
This sequence comes from Candidatus Gallispira edinburgensis, assembly GCA_904395805.1. Lineage (GTDB taxonomy): Bacteria > Bacillota > Clostridia > Lachnospirales > CAG-274 > Gallispira > Gallispira edinburgensis. The sequence goes on from CAJFNV010000043.1 coordinate 31,312, forward strand.
TGTTTTCAAGAAAGCTGTTGATCGCATCTCCGAAAATCACTATATAAAGAGTTGCAATAATTATTATAAGAAACACAAACATAAGTATCAGGCTTATAGCTCTTGTTTTAAAAAAGGATCTGTATTCATTTACATCAAATGCATTGCAAACACCTTTTACCATTGTATGAAAACCTGCAGAAGCACTGTATATTGCTATGATAATACTTGATGACAAAAGGCTTACTCTTTTTTCGCCAAGAACATCATTTATAAAATATGTCATCATTTGAGCCATTTCCTTTGGCATATCATTTACAATTGTGTTTGTAATTCTTTCGGTAGGAAGGTTTAAAAATCCCAGCAATGCAAGAAGAGCTATTATAAAAGGGAAAATAGCCAGTATCAGCTTAAACGTAAGAGAATTTGCATAAGTCATCAAATCATTTTTAACAACTCTGCTTTTCACTTCCCAGAAAAACAAAAAAAACTTCATATACAAAAGCCCCTTTATAAAAAAGCCACAGACCTGCTGTGGCTTTACTTATATTATTAATATGCTTAATATTATTATACAATTAATTAAAGCTTAATATGCTTTGGAAGACCGTTTACCATATAAGGCATAACCTCACCCTGAATAAGAGGGCTCATATAATCAAGAGCTTCCTGAGAAACATATGTACCATCATTTATGATCCATTCCTTAGGAACAGTCTTTTCAACATTTGCTATAGCATTAACATCATAAATATCAGTATTCATCATATAAGGCTTGTTGGATACTCTTACATAAATTCCAACCTTGCCTGTAGCACCCTCAAAGGCAGCCTTTACAACCTGTCCGCCTACAAGAAAAGCTTCATTTACGTCAGTAAGTGAGCCTATATGACTTGCACATCTCTGAATAGTACTGAATTCGATAGGTCTTGTTTTCCAGCCGAATTTATCTCCAACAATTGTAGCAAGAGTTGATGCAGTACCGCCAAGACTCTTGTGTCCGAAACTGTCTACAGCCTTGTTTGCAGCAGCAGCCTCGCATACATAGCTTCCGTCAGCAACCTTTATACCTTCTGAAACTGCAACAAGGACCTGTCTCTTAGTCTTGTGAACTTCTTCAATTTTAGCAAGGAATTTATCAATGTCAAATACTGTTTCAGGTAAATATATAAGGTCGGCACCTTCACAGTCATCACCCTTTGCAAGAGCAGCTGCAGCAGCAAGCCAGCCTGCGTTTCTGCCCATGATTTCAACTATTGTAACTATATCAATAGGCTGAACAACAGCATCTCTTACCAGTTCTTTGATTGTCGTACCTATATACTTTGCTGCAGAACCGTAACCGGGAGTATGGTCTGTAACTGCAAGGTCATTGTCAATAGTCTTAGGAACACCCATAAATGTTATATCTGTAATATTTTTAGCAGCTGCGTACTCGCTTAACTGCTTTATTGTGTCCATTGAGTCGTTTCCGCCTATGTAGAAGAAATGCTGGATATCAAGCTTTCTTAATACTTCGATTATTCTGTCATAGGTTTCAGGGCTCTTGTCCACTGTAGGAAGCTTAAAACGGCATGATCCTAAGAAAGCAGCAGGTGTTCTTTTAAGGATCTCTACGTCCATATCACACTTAAGATAATCTGTCATATCTATATACTGCTCATTTAAAAGTCCTTCAATACCGTTTCTCATACCATAAATTTTTGAAGCCCCCAGATCTTTTGCAGCCTGAAATACACCTGCAAGGCTTGAATTTATAACAGATGTAGGACCTCCTGACTGACCAACAATAATATTTCTTCCCATAAATAAAACTCCTTTCACATTTGTATTTTAATACGTGTTTTTATTAATTATACCAAAATATAGGTTCCTTTTCAATAGCAAATTATCATATTTTACTAATTTTTATAATGTTTAATTTACAAAAAAGTCATAATTATATTTAAAATATATAAAATCACTATAAATACTTGACTTAATGACAAAAAAATTATATATTTATAGTAATATATAATTAACACAGGTATAAGGAGTGTAAACAAATGAGTTTTAAAAATATAAGAAAAATCCCGACACCTGCCGAAATTCAGGAAATGACACCGCTTACTCCTGAATTAAAGGTAATAAAGGATGAAAATGACAGACAGTTAAAGGCAATATTTGAAGGCAAAGATGACAGATTTATCGTTATAGTTGGTCCCTGCTCTGCCGATGAAGAAGAATCCGTATGTGACTACGGAAGAAGACTTTCAGAAGTAAGCAAGCTTATAAGCGATAAAATATTCACTGTTATGAGAGTTTATACAGGCAAACCCAGAACAACAGGTGAAGGCTATAAGGGTATGATGCACCAGCCCGATCCAAACGGCGAGCCTAATATGGCTGAAGGTATAAAGGCGATAAGAAAAATGTATTTAAGGGTTATAAAGGAAACAGGGTTCCCTATTGCGGATGAAATGCTCTATCCTTCAAACCTTCCTTTTGTTGACGATATACTTTCATATATAGCAATAGGTGCAAGAAGTGTTGAAAACCAGCAGCACCGCCTTACATCAAGCGGCATTGACTGTCCTGTGGGTATGAAAAACCCTATGAGCGGTGACTTGTCTGTTATGTTTAATTCCATAAGAGCTGCACAGCAGTCACATGATTTTATTTATAACGGATATGAAGTCAAATCAAGCGGAAATCCTCATGCTCATGCTATTATGAGAGGTTCTGTAAACAAGCGAGGCGTTCATATTCAGAATTACCATTATGAAGATCTGATTCTTGCAGCAGATATGTATGATGCAGGCAAATATCAGAATCCTGCTGTTATTGTTGACGCTAACCACTCAAATTCAAAGAAAATACACACTGAACAGCCAAGAATCGTTAAAGACGTTCTTCATTCAAGAAGCTGCAGTGAAAGACTTAAGAAACTTGTTAAGGGTGTAATGATTGAAAGCTATATTATGGGAGGAAATCAGAGCTGTGATGCAAAGGAACATATTTACGGCAAGTCAATTACCGACCCTTGCTTAAGCTTTGAAGATACTAAGAACTTACTTCTTGATATGTATCAGATTTTATAATATATAAAAGAGGCAAAGGGAATTTCCGAATGCCTCTTTTATATTTCAATTATACCTTCACTGCACTTTCCGCAGTCACCGCAGCCGTTACATATAGGTCTGCTGCCGCATTTTAAACAATTTTCTCTATAATGCGGTTTATATAAAAACTCTTCATCTATTTCCCTTCCGAATCTGTCCCTTAATACAAATTTTAAAGGTTTTCCATCATAACTTATTCTTGATTTATAAGCCATTTCACTTTGAACAGTTTTTTTAGGTATGTGATAAGTTTTACCATCTTTTATAAATACCGTTCCCGTTTCTATAAAACAGAATTTAACATTCTCTCTTTCACACTGATATCTCAGTGACTTGACCCAGTCATAATTACATGGTCTTGCACCGTTATAATTTTCCCCTCCGCATACAACCTGTTCGATTTTACCTGTTTCAAGGTATTTTTCCATATGTACTTCGCCTATAAAAGGGGCGCACATTACCCCTTTATGTTTAAAAGGCAGTTCCATAAGTATGGGCAGTCTTTCATCTGCCCTTTTCTGATTTTCACATGTTACGTTAAAAAACACATTTTCCCATCCCTCTCCCCAGTCGGGAGGAAGCTGTTTTTCAACTCTATGAGGTCTTTTTGTCAGAAGATAAAATATAACATCACTTCTTGCTTTTATTATATTCCATGCTTCTTTTCTCCACTCATCTGCCTCTTCAATAAAGAAATCGGAAGTCATGCAAACTCTTATAATTTCACCGCTTTTAATTTTGTACTTTCCGTTACGCTCTTTTTTAAGAGGATAGTCAAATCCGTTTTTTGTCTTATATATAAAGCCACCGTTTCCTCCCCTCTGCCTGTCCAGAAAATACATGTAACAATTGTCACAGCCTTCACTTATTTTTCTGCACCCATGCCATGGATTCCATATATCGTGCATATGATCACTTTCCTTTATAAATTATTCAGATATTCAACTGCCAGAAATATATATTCGCTGTTTGTGGGTTCTTTACTGCCCCTCCACTCGGCACCTACCTGTTTATAAAATTCATTGCCGTCAAATTTTTCCCATGCCTTTTTAATTGCAGCTTTCATACGCATTTCAACGGTTTTGGAACTTATGTTATGCCTTTTTGCTATTTCCGGATATACTATTTTTGCCAGCATGCCAAGCAGATCCTGATCATTGTATACCATTACAATGGCTTCTTTAATATATGTATAACCTTTCAGATTTGGCATAATCCCTGACAAATAAAGCAGATTCCCTATAATTTTATTTAATTCATTTTCACTTATTTTATTATTCATACAAGTACCTCCTTTGATCCTGTTTTCACAGAATTAATGATCTGCAGCCTATAATTAAATTTTACAAAATTTAACATAAAAAGTCCATACCTGCATAAAAAAATAAAAGTCCTTAATTTACAGGACTCTTATTTATAATATTCTGTTTTTGTTATATTAGCTTAAAATAACATTCTCTCTCATGCTCCATCAAACCTTTTCGCCAATAAGATAAAAGGTCTTGCAGTCGGTTATTCTCACATCAAAAATATCACCTATCATAGACTTGTCACCCTTAAAATGTACAAGAGAATTATCCTCAAGTCTGCCTGTAATAAAGCTTTCATCATTAGCACTTACATCATCAGCCATAACTTTGTACACCTTACCTACCTTTTCACTGTTAAGCTCATATATAACAGGATTAAGAGCTTCAAGAACACGGTTAAAATTCTTCTTAGCCTCAGCTTCAGGCACCTGATCTTCCATTATAGCAGCCGGAGTCCCTGTCCTCTTTGAATATATAAATGTAAATGCCCCGTTAAACCTTGCCTTTTTAATTACATCAATAGTGTCATCAACATCCTCAGCACTTTCTCCCGGAAATCCTACTATAATATCTGTAGTAATTGCAATATCAGGGATCTCCTTCCTGAGTTTTTCAACAAGCTCAAGATAATGTTCCTTTGTATAATGTCTGTTCATTCTTCTTAATATTTCATTATTGCCTGCCTGGAAAGGAAGGTGAATATGATTACATACCTTTTCACAATCCCTCATGGCATATATAAGCTCATCGCTTAAATCCTTGGGATGTGATGTCATAAATCTTATTCTTTCAATACCCTCAATTTCATTGACCTTTCTCAGAAGTTCTGCAAATGTTATATTTTCATCAAGTCCCTTGCCGTAGCTGTTTACATTCTGACCTAAAAGAGTAACTTCCTTCACTCCGTCAGCAGCAAGAGCTTTTATCTCATTTATAATATCCCGAGAACATCTGCTTCTTTCCCTTCCTCTTACATATGGCACTATACAGTATGAACAGAAATTGTTGCAACCAAACATAATATTTACGCTTGCCTTATATTTAAAATGTCTTATTGCCGGCAGATCCTCAACAATTTCTCCGTGTTCCTTCCATATATCAAATACAGGAGCATTTGTTTCCATATTTATGTACATAAGCTCTGCAAGCTTGTACAGATTAAAGGTACCGAATACAATGTCAACGTGCTTATACTTCTCCTTTATTGTCTGCAGCACAACATCCTGCTGCATCATACATCCGCAAAGAGCTATCCTCATATCAGGATTTTCCTTTTTCTGATGCTTAAGATAACCAAGATTTCCGTAAACCTTGTTTTCTGCATTTTCTCTGACACAGCAAGTATTGTATATTACAAAATCAGCATCTTTCTCCTCTGCTGTTTCCTCGTACCCCATTTCCTTAAGCATACCAAGAAGCTTTTCTGAATCGTGAGCATTCATCTGGCACCCGAAAGTAGTAATATGCATCTTCTTTCTTCTGCCGGTTTTATTATAAAAATCTTCATTTATCTCTCTTATTTTTTCCATAAATTCCTGCTGTCTTGCCAGTTCACTTTCAGGAATATTATTCTTTCTCTCCACTTCCGTATCCTCCGTAAAACATATTTACCTCATATTAACATAGTTATTATAACATATCCCTTCTACTAATGCAAAGGTAAAATTTTAATGCATAATTCGCAGCAAAAAGCGCCTGACATCAGTTTGTCAAGCGCTTCTGAGAAAAATCATTTTCTGTTCCGGCATATAAAGAATTTTTTCCAATCAATTTTGACAGCTTGTAACAGGTTTTAATTGACGGCACTGTCTTTCTCCTTAATATGTTTCTTATAGTTTTGTCATTTAAATTTGTCAGCTTTGCCAGTTTATATATACTCAGGTTATTTTCTTCCTTATATTGTATTAATATGTCTGCTATGTCCATTGCTCATCATCCTTATATGTCAAATTTTGTATATTTATAAATATTATAACATATAAATGCAGTTACATCAATATTTTATTTATTATAGTTTGTAAATTATTTATAAACACAAAGGAATATATCAATATAAAATTACTGTTTTTTCTCCTTATCTGTACCTATCTTAAGGCTTCTGGCATAATAGAACAAATACTGCTGTGCGTACCCCGCAAGCTCACCCCACTTCTCCTTTGCAAAAGCATGTATATCCTTTATATTTGTATCCTCACCTCTAAAGTACAAATGCTCCATTACTCTTTTCACCCAGACATCAGTTGGAAAGACCTCTCTCCTGCCCATTGAAAAAAGCATGGTACAGTCTGCCACCTTCTGCCCTACTCCCTTTATTTTCAGGAGCATTTTCAAAAGCTCTTCAGTACTCATTTCATCAATTTCACCAAGATTAACTTCTCCCGATAAAAGCTTGTCAATGCAGTCCCTTATGTACTTAGCCCTGAAACCCATTCTGAGAGAGAATAAATCCTCTTCACTTGCACATTTGATTTCTTCAAGTGTAGGAAACAGATGATCATCCCCTGCTTTTTTGCCATACTTTTCAGCCATTCTTGAAATAATGCCCTTTATCCTCGGAATATTGTTATTCTGTGAAATTATAAAGCTCATAAGGCATTCGTAAGGTTCCTGATTTAATATTCTTATACCACCTGCATATTCCGTAGCTTTTTTCATTATCTCATCATTTTCTGATACCTTTTCCTTGATCTCATTATAATCCCTGTCCATATCAAAATAATTTTTCCATATACTTTCATATTCACTTTCTGAGCAGGGATACATTTCAACTTTGTTACCCTCCTGCTTTATATACAACACCTTACCATATGCTATAATTTTATACTCAAGCTCACCAAGCTTTTCAAAACGAAAACACTGACCGCACTCCAAAATTTCCTCTATATTAAAACAATCTGCATCCTCTATTATTAAAGTATTATTAAGTTCATAATATTTCATAACTTTGACCCTTTCAATTTTTATATTTTTATGCTAAAATCTCTTATAAGAGGTGATTATAATGAAAGAACAAATTTATACAATTCCCGTAAATGAAGGTTTTGATGAAGGGGGCGAATGTCCCTTCTGCAATATGTACCATAAGCTTGAAAAGGATGCCATTGACTATATGCTGGGTGCCTCATATATGGAAGATGATATCCGCATGGAAACAAATAAAGTCGGCTTCTGCGGAAAGCATTACGATATGATGTACAAAGAGCAGAACAGACTTGGTGTTGCCCTTATGCTTCATACACACATACAGAAAATCAACAGTGACCTTGAAAAGCTTTGTGCTGACTTAAAGTCAGGAGAAAAGAAAGGCTTGTTCTCCAAATCATCAAAGGGAGAAAACAAGGTTACCCCTTATCTTAATAATATAGCAGAAAGCTGTTATATTTGCAACAGAATAAAGACTAATTTCGACAGATACTTTGATACCTTTTTCTATATGTGGAAAACAGACAATGAAATGAAAGAAAAGGTAAAAAACTCAAAGGGCTTTTGTCTTGATCATTTTTCAATGCTTATAGATACAGCCTCAAAAAAGCTTAGCGGCAAGGATTATGGAGAGTTTATTGACATAGTTGTCCCTGTACAGCTTGAAAATATGAAGCGTCTTGAAAAAGAGGTCGACCATTTTACAAACAAATTTGACCATAACTACAAGGATGTTCCCTGGGGCACAGCAAAGGATGTCCTTCCAAGAGCAATATTAAAGGTAGCATCTCAGATCGTGGAGGATTAAAATGACATTTAAAGAACTGGACACTAAAGGCAAAATCGAGCATATATGGGAATACTACAGACTTAGAATATTTATGATAATATTCCTTGCATGTGTTGCAATTTCCTTTATTTATACAATATTTATAAAACCTCATCCTGATTTGTACTGTGGTGTCGCCATGTACAATCAGTTTATTTCAATGGATGATATAGAAACAATAACCGATGAACTTGACACAAGATTTAATTTAAATCCCGATGAATACACTGTTGATATACAGAGCTTTTATGATGACGGCTCCGATGTAATGGTTGAGGCTCAGCTAAATCAGAAATTCAATACATATATTTATGCATCACAGTTTCATCTTTTACTAAGTGACAAAGAAAATATTGAAACATTTATATCTGCAGAATATATGACATCATTAAGTGATTATCTTTCTCAGGAGCAGATAGCGGAACTGGATTCACAGGGTAAAATTTTGTATGCAATAAATCCATATACAAACAAGAACGAACCTATGGCAGTTGATATAAGTGACTCCGCCTTTTTAAAGAAGTATGATCTCTATCAGGAAACAGGCTGTTATATGGGCTTTGTGCCAATGCCTGACAATGGTGATCACACCCTTAATGTTTTCAATGCCCTTATGGAAAAATAATTAAAAAATTTTGTCACAAATTTAAATTTAACAGGTTATTATATATGAATGGATAAATATCAGAATATTTGAATATTTCGGCAAAATATAACATTTAACTTGCACTTTCTGTATTTTCATGGTATAATCTTATATATTTATTTTACACTATATTTATTTGACCGTCGGAGAGTTCAATGTTATTTCTTATATTTGACACAGAAGAAGAAAAACAGCTTGCTATAATGCTGTATGAAAAATATTCAAAATTTATGTTTAAGGTTGCTTTTGATATTTTAAACAATAATTATGCCGCTGAAGATGCCCTGCAGCAGGCATTTATTAAAATTTCAAAAAATCTTGACAAAATCGATAAATTTAACGAAATCAAAACAAGGAATTATATCGGCCTGATAACAAGAAATACTGCTATTGATATGTATAATGACATAAAGAAACAGCCTGTCCCCATTGAGGATGACTGTGCTGACATTGATGCCTGTGACATTTCCGAGCTTATCATAACAAAGGAAACCTATGACAGAATAAAAAAGCATATCAATAGCCTTAAGTCCTGTTACAGGGAGATTATTTTTCTGAAGTTTGAGCAGGATCTCACATATAATGATATTGCCGAACTTCTTGATATAACCCCCGAAAATGCACGCAAACGTCTTGAAAGAGCAAGATCACAGATATTAAAATTACTTATGGAGGAGGACGACTCACATGGCAGAAAATGATAACAAACCTATGGATAATGCCATTGATGCCTTGATCAGGTCAGCCTCCTCCGATATAGTCACAGAAATGTTTGACAAAATCGATGCTTCGATTAATGATGAGGATATTCATTTTTCCGAAAACCATATAAGAGCAATGAATAAAATTTTATATAGTCAGACTGTTGCTGATGATAACAGAATAAAACACTTCAGATTAAATAAGCGTCTTATTCTTGTTGCAATAATCACCATGACGATTGTCCTTATTGCAGCTCTTTCCGTAGGTGCCGACAGACTTAAATTTCTTGATTATTTTATGAATGTAAGTGATATAAGCACTGATTTCACAAAATCTCCTGAATCAGAAAAAGGTGTCTACTATGTTGATGAAAACATCAGGGAAAGTTCAGGGAAAGCAACTGAATCTAAATATTCCATAAAACTTAATTATATACCCGATGGCTTTATACTTACAGATTCATCAGAAAGCAGAAGTATTTCAACTTACAGATATTCTTGCAATGACAAATATTTTGATGTTGATAAAAGTATAGTACCTGATACAATGAGTATTGATACTGAAGATGCAGAAACAGAATATATTGATATAAATGGCTGTAAGGCATTTATTAGTATAAAACCAAACATTGTTATATTAACATGGACAGATAATAATATACTTTATACTGTAAACGGAAATATAGACAAAGAAACTATCATAAAAATAGCTGAAAATATGGAATAAAAAATTTTTAAAAAAAATTTTAAATTTTTTGTCACAAATCCTCCTTTTCGGGGTTTTAATATATGAAAGCATAAAAATATATTAAAACTTGAAGGAGGATTTTTATTATGAAAAAATTTATTTTACTTTTAACTGCACTGTCAATGTTTAGTGCAAATGTACCTGCCAAAACTTTAGACACTACAGATACTGAATCAAGTATCTCTGAAATATCTCCGAGATACACATATATAATAGAAACTTATAATGATTTAATCTTATCTTCTAACAAAGCAAATTGTTATGCTTACACCAAAACTCCGCCCAAATATAGAGCAAAAGTTAAGGTTGAATTACAGCAAAAAGGAACAAGCTGGACAACCCTCAAAACATGGATCGTAACTGATTCATCAAAAGCAATTGTAGATGAAAACTACACTCTCACAAAAGGCTGCTCCTACAGGCTGAAAACCACTCACTACGCTTTAAACACCAACGGCAGTGTAGCTGAATATATAACCCAGTACAGTTCAACTGCAACCTACTAAGGCGGTGATTTTATGGAAGAGATGGGTCCGCCAATTTCAGCAGGCTGTTGTAAAATTTACAGCAGCTAAATCCAATAAAAATACTTTTTAAATAAATTTATAACTTAGGAGGAAATTACTATGAAATTAAAAAAATTAACTGCTTTATTAATTGTATCAGTTATAAGTGCAGTATCAATTTGTCCTGCATTCGCATCAGAAACTGAAAATATTTCATCGATATTAATTGAAACAGAAGATTGCAGTGATGCCAAAGATGATTTTATGTCAGATATTATATCCAATACAGATTTAATAAAAATTAATTTGAGCAGAGATAATATTGATTATACAAATGCCAAAATTGGCGAACCCTTCCTTATTAACAATACTAATATTTATATTTTCCCGGTTCTTGTTAATGGAAAAATTGAGCGTATAATCCAGATGACAAAGGGCGATGACAATAACAATCACTATGCTATAAGTACATTTTTTGCCGATAATCTCAACGATTTGTCAGGTGATACTTATAGTGTAATTGCAGATGAGTATTTTGATGTTTTTGCGGTTAATAGCGATGAAACTGTAATTCTTGAGGAAAGTCCTGATTCAGAGGGTAACATAACTGTTCCTGCAATGCCTTTGTCAATTAATGACACTGAAATTGTAGATATTAAAGACGTATTTCTCGATTTGAATGCAATTCCTATGCCTGCAACTAATGCAAACGGAAACGGTAAATGGCTTAGTGTTCCTATTATTAAACAAAGCAGAAACACTTGTTGGGCAGCTTGTATGGTATCAATTTTAAATTACCATGGTGAAAATTTAACTGTAAGTAAAATTTTATCAGATACGGGAGAATCAGGTGCTGCTGACACTTCAGAAGTGAAATCATATTTTAGTGATTATGGCTATTCCAGTACAATGTTTAATCAGTATTCTTTAAGTTTTTCCAATATAAAGACAGAAATTAATGCAAACAGACCTATTTGGCAAGCTATAGGAACAGGTACAGGCGGACATGCTGTAGTAATTGAAGGCTATCAGGAAAAGGGTTCAGGAACATACGATAAAATTTCTATAATGGAACCTTATGATGGTATTATTACCGATTGCAGTTATTATAGTTCAAATTATTTTACATATGCTGGCAGAGAAAGCAGAGAAGGTCTTAAGAATATAAAGTAAATTTATTATTATTTATTATTTATTTACTATTTATTTACTATTTATTTATAATATGATATAATAATGATACAATAGGATATAGTAATTATTATAATTATCTATATCCTATTGCTGATTTTATATTAAAATACAAAAGGAGGTTTTTGCATGAAAAAATTATTCCTACTGCTGCTTACTTTTTTAACTTTAATCTTCCCAACAGTTTCTTATGCTGATGACACGACCAATAGCATTTTAATAAGAACTCTTGATAGCTCTGAAGCTGTTCAACATTTTAATAACACACTAAAAGAAAATTGGGGCATGGTATCAAGCCGTGGCTTTGGTGAAAATTCCTACATAGGTAATCCTTTTACAGTTCAATATCAGTGGAATGGTGCAACTAACAACTATCTCTTTCATTTTCCAATAATCACAAACGGCAAAGCTATCAATTATGTTCAGCAGCAAGATTATGAAGAAAACGGTATTTATGGATGGGCAGTATCAGAATGGGATTTCAGCCAAGAAAATATGAATAAATTAAAAAACGGTAAGGTTTATTCTATTATAGAAGATAAAAATTACAATATCTTGGCTGTGTCTGATGACAATGAAGTAATAGTATTTCTTCAAAACAGAGAGGCAACAGGTTGGACAGATGACGGCGAACTAATATACAGAGACCTGCCTCCCGATTATGACCCGCCTTATGAAGGCATGGACACAGTCGTCGTTGACATTATGGCTAAGGCAGACAATATTGATACATCCCCTATCATACCTCAGACAGAAGAAGAACGTGCAGTTATTGAAAATGCCAGAAAAAATGGAAAACCCTATGCTTCCATAAATATTTCAGATACTGGTATTATAGACGAAAACGACAGACTTCTCGTTCCTCTCAGGGATATATCCGAATTTATGAATTGCGAAATAGACTGGAATGCCACAGAAAAGGCAGCTTATATAAAAAAAGATGACACCACCGTTAAGTTTATTATAGGCAGTACACAATACTACATTAATGACGAGGTTTATTATCTTGACTCACCTGCTCAAATATATGACAGCAAGACATATATACCTTTCAGGTCAGCAGGCGAAGCCCTTGGTATCAGCATTGCCTACAACCCTCATACTAAAAATATAGTATTTAGCTATTAAAATTCAAAATAAAATTCATAGTCAACATAGTTTATAAAACAACAAAGTACAGTTATCACAAAACGGTAACTGTGCTTTTCTCTATTTTATACAAATACTCTATTTACAATATATTTAAATATTAAGATTTCTCTTTTCAGTCAATCTGTATTTACAAATATTGTATATAGTGTTATAATCTATCCGTTACAGTAAATACTTATATATATAAAAGCAGGTAATAAAATGAACATAAAGAAATTATTAATATCACTTGTAACATTTTTACTTTTATTTACAACGGCAGCTTATGCCTCAAACCGCTACATAAGCCTTACTCTCACCTACGACTATCAGTCACATAAATACAATGCAGAGGAGGTTTTTGTTGCCATAGACGGAACAAAGCTTACAGATCTTTCAATGCCACCTATTATTTTAAATGACTATACTCTTGTTCCCGCAAGAGAAGTATTTGAAGCTATAGGTGCAACAGTAGACTGGAAAAAAGATATTGAGCAGGTTTACATTACATATAACGATACACTTATAGTTATTCCCGTAAATTCTCAAAAGGCATATGTAAACGGACAGTCAAAAACACTTGACACAGAGGCAAAAATAATTAATAATAAAACTATGATACCTCTCCGCTTCGTTACAACAGCTTTAGGCTTCGAAATACAGTGGGACAGCAATACAAGAACAGCCAACATTATTGCAAAAAGCGTTCCTGAAACAACTACAGTTACCACGGAAACCACAACAGAAACAACTACAATAACAACACAAGCCGCAACTATGGCAGCAACCGAGCCAACTACAGAAACAGCTCAGTCAGACATACAGCAGATGTCATTCACTTCCTCAGACAGCAGCAGAAACATTAGCTATGACTATGAAAATGACATTCTCTACATAAAAAATACTGCTAAAATAAATTTAAACGCAATTAAGGAACAGGATAACTACAACAGCAGAAATTATACAATTGAAATTGAAGGCAATCTTTCAGCCTCAATTCCTTCTGTTACATTTGAACCTGATTCTGAAAAGGTCAAGTCCTGTGCTGTAACTGTTGCCCCTGATAAAACAACCATTGTATTTAATGAAAACAGGATCTTAGCTATGGATATAAACCAGTATGAAGGCTGGCTTTCCTTTAAAACACTGCTTCCCAAGGAAAAGTACAGCAAAATTGTAGTTATCGATGCAGGGCACGGAGGAGATGCTCCGGGAGCCATAGCCAATGATCTTCAGGAAAAGGACCTTACTTTAAAAATGGCATTAAGTGCTCAGGAGAAATTTGAACAAAATTCATCTGTCAAGTGCTATATGACCAGAACAACGGATACAAATCCTTCCTTTGACGCAAGAACAAGCCTTGCAAATGAAGTCGGTGATGCTTTCATATCCATACATATAAATTCTGCCACAAGTTCAGAGGCTCATGGCACCGAAACATTCTGTCAGTATGCCAATGATTTAGGCAACGGACTTACAAGCTACAGAGTAGCAGAGGAAATGCTTGATCAGCTTTTAAATAAGCTTGGTACAACAAACAGAAATGTAAAAACAAATGATTTGAAGGTTCTCAGGGATTCCTCTATCCCTGCCTCACTTATTGAAATCGGCTTTATAAGCAATGCAAATGAAGCAAACATTATGTCAAACAGCATAGACCTTGTGGGACAGGCAGTATATGACGGGGTAATAAATCTCTTTGATAAATATCCTCCCGTAAGATAAATTATTTTTAATAAAGGAGAATAAACATATGAATTCAATAATTTTCTTTCAGGCAATTTTCCAGCTTATAAATATGGTAGCTCTGCTGGCATTGATAGCTTTAACAATAATGATAATTGTACTTCTTGTTAAAATCATTAAAAAGCTTTAACAAGACGACTCATTCAGGCATTGCCTTTATAAGGGTTATATGGGCAATGCTGACATATTTAAAATAAAATGCTTGACAAAGTATGGATTGTACTGTATAATTATATTGTTGTGAATATGTGCGTGT
Source organism: Candidatus Gallispira edinburgensis (assembly GCA_904395805.1). GTDB lineage: Bacteria > Bacillota > Clostridia > Lachnospirales > CAG-274 > Gallispira > Gallispira edinburgensis. Next base: position 46,378 of record CAJFNV010000043.1, read on the forward strand.
AGCTCAGCTGGATAGAGCGTCTGACTACGGATCAGAAGGCCGCGTGTTCGAATCATGTCACGCACATTCCAATTATGAAGAAAACGGGTTCTCATGAGCCCGTTTGAGGCTGTCGAAAATGTCGACAGCCTTGAAAGAAATGCTTGCATTTCTTTCAGTTAGCTAAGGAAGGAACCATCAAGTTTTCCGCAAACAAGCTGTAAAAAACAGCTTGTTTACAGAAAAGTTCCTGTCCTCAGGTGAAATGCGATTTCACCTTGCGGATTAAAGTCTGCGACGCTAATTGCA